>JAUVJI010000035.1 GCA_030596605.1 Bacteroidales bacterium | reverse complement strand
GAACATTCCTTGTTTTCCTTGTTTTTTGTACTTTTGAACCATGTTGAATATATTAGGTAGCTAAGGTAGCAAAAACATCATTATTTAATTGGTTTGTAGTTGTTTAATTTTTAGAGGTTACCTTAAGAGATTCCTTATCTAAATAAATTATGCTTTCATCCGGTTTCAGAAAAGTGGATCGTAACAGATTGTATTCAAGTTTAAGTTTTGGATTCAACTCCATGAAAGCTGTTAATTCTATATTTTCATCTTCAGAAATGTCACCTTCAAGTTTGGCAACCATCTTTTCTTCATAGTTGCTTTCAGTAATATTATCAATAGGAATGAGGTGAGGTTTCTTTAAATTCTCCTTAGTTGCAAACTTTATTGAATTATCAGCAACAAGTTCAATATTTTCAAATGCTTCAAAAGATGCTTTCAGGTCAGGGTTTTGTTCCAGGAAAATCATAAGTTCAGCCACCTGTTCGGGTGACAAATTATTTTCACGGTAATCGAGAAAATATGCTTCGTGATTTTTCCTGTTAATTTTCATTTAATAAGTGCCTAAATTTTTCTTTAATCATTCTCAAATTACCTTATCCATGCTTACTAAATAATTTTTCATAAAAATCCGTGCACGGTAGATGTATACTTTCACTTGTGATTCATTCAAATCTGTAATCTCACCAATTTCCTTATAAGAATAACCTTCATAATCCCGGAGCAGCAATACTGATCGTTGAATCTCAGGCAACCGGATTACTGCTTCATCCAGAATCTCCTTCAAGTCTGAATATCCCGATTCATGATCTTGTTCCATACCTGAAAATTCTTCAACATGGTCAACTTTTTTATGTTTCCGGATAAAGTCAATCATAGTATGGTATGCCGCTGTAAACAAATACGACTTTGATTTTGCATAAGATATATCTTTCACCTTTTCCCACATTTTGGTAAAAGCATCTTGCACAATGTCACGGGCATTATCCTCATCTTTGATGTTTTTCAGGATAAACCGGTAAACACCATCAGCAAAATCATCCACACATTGATTGTATTCGTTAACAGTCATTCAGAAATTTCTGATTTTACACCATCTTCAAAATTACGACGATTATACAATTGAATAGTTACAGTTTAACAAAATTAAAATGAATTCGTTTATTTTTGCCCGGAATAAACAATCTGAATCTAACATCAATGATCAAAATAGAAAAATTCGTTTTTAATGCTTTTGGTGAAAATACCTATTTACTTTATGACGAAACAAAAGAATGTGTCATCATTGATCCCGGCTGTTATGAACAATATGAAAAGGATGAATTTGCCTACTTTATCGACACCAATAATTTAAAACCCGTAAAACTATTATATACCCATTGCCATGTGGATCATATGTTAGGGAATAACTTCATTGCTGAAACCTATGATCTTAAACCTCTGATCCATCAGGCTGGTCTGCCCTTTATCCAAAATGGGCATGAGCTTGGAAAAATGTATGGTTTTCAATTAGACAAAGCAATAGAACCAGAAGAGTTCATTAAAGATGGAGACATAATCAAATTTGGTGAATCAGAATTGAATGTGGCTTATACTCCAGGCCATGCTGATGGAAGTGTTTGTTTTATCAATTATCCACAAAAATTTGTGATCACCGGCGATGTGCTGTTCCGTGATAGTATTGGCCGCACCGATTTCCCAACCGGAAACTTTGATATTTTAATGAAAAGCATTCACGAAAAATTATTCACCCTAGAGGATAATTTTACTGTTTATTCCGGCCATGGCCCAGAAACTTCCATTGGCTACGAAAAAGTGAATAATCCGTTTGTCAGGTTTTAGACTAAAAGTTAAAAGGAAAAAGTTCAAAGTTCAAAGTTTCAGGTTTTCAAATTTAAGTTTAAAAAAATCCAGATCTTTTAATGATCCTCATCTTGCTAAAAGCCAACAACTAATAACACTATACTTATTCACCTATTTCCCTTTTCGACTTTTTCCCATTCCCCTTGCAGCGTTTTCCAATCTTCTTTCGTATCTCTATATAAACAACCTTTAATAGTTATGCGATTACAACTTACACTCATTTTAATTTTATTGATGGTTGCTTTTTCATGTTCTAAAGAGGACAATTACATGAGCGTAGGCACAATTACCGGGATAGACATGAGTTTATGTATGTGTTGTGGAGGATGGTTTATCGAAATTGATAATGCAACCTACAGGTTCAATAAGTTACCTGATCATTGTGATTTAAACCTGGAAAATGAAACCTTTCCTGTTTCTGTGAAACTGGACTGGGAAAAAGAAATCAATCCATGCCTCGGTGATGAAATTATTGTAAAACGAATAGCAAAAAATTAAATTCACACAATTATGAAAAATAATTTAGTAATAATCCTAGCTTTAATTTTTGTTGCAGTAGCGCTGACAAATTGTGAAAAAAGCAACACTAATGAACCTTCTCAGGAAGAACCCTATCAGCAAAAAATCTTCCTGAATGAAAAAGCAAAAGCAATCGTAGAAGCAGATAACACCTTTGGGATAAAACTCTTTAAAAAACTAAATGAGGAAAGTGAAACAGAAGAAAATATTATTATTTCTCCATTAAGTGTTTCAATTGCCCTGGGAATGACTTATAACGGGGCTAATGGCGAAACCAAAGAAGCAATGGAAAACACCCTGGAGTTGCAGGGTTTATCGGTGGAAGAAATCAATGAAAGCTATAAAACCCTGATCGATGAACTCACTTCTGTCGATCCTAAAGTCACTATGAATATACCAAATTCCATCTGGTATCGTCATACATTTGATGTTATGCTGGACTTTATTTACCTCAATCAAAATTACTTTTATGCGAAGGTCGCCCCATTGGATTTTGATGATCCGGCTTCTGTAGGAATAATCAACAACTGGGTAGCTGAAAGCACCAATCAAAAAATACCGGAAATCATTAATTATATTGACCCAGCTGCAGTAATGTTCCTTATTAATGCAGTTTATTTCAACGGTACATGGGTATATGAATTTGACGAACAGAATACCCAACCCGAAACATTTTACCTGTCAAATGGAACAACCAAACAGGTGGATATGATGAAACAGGAAACCAACCTCAACTATTTCAATAATGATATGTTTAAGGCTGTCGATTTGAATTATGGAAGCGGTAACTTCAGTATGGTCATTTTACTTCCAAAAGAAAATTATACTCCGGATGATATTATCGAACAATTGAACTCCGAAAACTGGACAAATTGGATGACTAGTTTTTCTGAAAAAAGCATTCAATTATCATTGCCTAAGTTTAAACTGGAATATGAGAAACGGTTGAATGACGCGCTGATCAGCCTGGGAATGGGAATAGCCTTTAATCATCCCTGTTGTGCTGATTTCTCTAAAATAAATCCTGATCACGATCTCTTTATCGGATTTGTAAAGCATAAAACTTTTATTGATGTAAATGAAGTAGGGACAGAGGCCGCTGCCGTTACCATTGTTGGACTTGAATATACAAGTGTTGGTGATACCCCCTATATATTTACAGTAAACAAACCCTTTTTGTTTGCCATCAAAGAAAGAGATACACAAGCAATTATTTTCCTTGGAAAAGTAATGGAACCGGATTATGAAGAATAGGGCTGAAATAATAAGCGAAAGGTATCACACAGAAAGCACAGATAACACAGATTTTTTTGCTAATATTATTGAAATTATGAAATCTTATACCATCATATCATTAATATTATTCATATTACAATTTAGTTGTACAAAAACTGAAGACATTCCGGGAACCTTTGTAATCAGCGGGGATTATTCAGGTACTTTCAGCAGGACAAACATCAAAACAGGATGGTGTTGTAGTTCGGAAGTTACCCTCTCGCTAACCGATTCTACTTTCACCGGAACAAACGAACAGCAATACTTCCCGGCTATTTGTGCCGGAGACATTGAATTAGCAGAAAACAAAATATTTTTTCAAAACACATGTGTCTGGCCGGCCCATTTTGACTGGAGTTTGATTTTAAGTGAAGACTGGAATTACGAATTATTTGGTAATCAGTTGAGGATTTGGAAAGAAAGAGGTAATATTGAAGATGAATATCTATTAAAGAAAGGATAAAAAAGCAATATGAAAACATTATTTACATCACTATCTTTCATTTTATTAGTCCTTGTTTTATCATGCGAAAGAAATGAAACTGAAGATTTACCCGAGAAAAAGGAGGTTGAACTATCTACGGACAAAAATTCGTATATGAATTTGCAAGATATTGCTTTTAAACTTAGTAACAGCTCAAATAATAATTTAACTTATCTTGGATGTGGCTTTAGTTATTCACCGGTTATTGAGCTTGAGAAATATACAAATGAAGAATGGAAAATAGAACACTATTCACTTTGTATTGAATACTATTGGCATCTATTGCAGCAAAATGAAGAAATTTTTGATACCATCCATTCAAATTGGTTTGATCCCGGCAAATATCGTTTGAAATGCCATTTAATGATGGATAGTTTGGAGATTGTAGTTTGTTCAAATGAATTTGAAATAAAAGATATTGGTTACTAATAATACAATTATCATTTATTTGCTGATTTTTCAGCTATGTTTTTCAAAGTTTGCATATTGACTGATTAGTAAAAAAAAATAACTTAAAGATGATATATGGAAGCCGGAATAATTAAAAACTGTAAATCCGGCAAATTAAAGCATCAGGAAAAACTGTATAAGCATTTCTATAGTTACGCCATGGGAATTTGTCTGCGCTATGCATACACCAAAACAGATGCTTCGGAAATTCTGAACGACAGTTTTTTGAAAGTATTTAAAAGCATTAATAGTTTCAATGAAGAATTGCCTTTTAAGCCCTGGTTAAGAAAGATAATGGTAAATACGGCTATAGATTATTACAGAAAGAATGCAAGGTTTAGCCCGATGCTGGAAATTGAGGAGGCCGAAAACGAAGGTTTTAATATAAATGCAATTGATACATTTAATTATCAGGATATAAAAAAAATACTGGATGAATTGCCCGAGCCTTACAGGCTGATATTTAACCTGTATGAAATTGAAGGATATACACACAAGGAAATTGCAGAAAAAACCGGACTGAATGAAAGTACATCTAGGTCGTACCTGGTAAGGGCTAAAAAGAAATTAAGAATATTGGTTGAACACCATTTTGAACTGGAAAATGAAAGAAAAATTCGATCATAAACTAATTAATAAGATCAGGGATATATTCAATTCCCATCAGTCGGATTTTAATCCACAAAACTGGGAGATGTTAAAGGATAGACTTCCTGAAAAAAAATCACATTTGGTTCCATTGCTATGGACAATGGCCAAAGCAGCTGCAGTGATCCTGTTTGTTACGGTTGGATCATATATGTTGTGGAATGTGTTGGTTAAAAATAAAACCCAAATCCACGACAATGAACTCATAGTTAAAACAAACCAGGATTCTATAGAAAACATTATAGAAAAAAGTGATCATCTAAGTGACTCGTCCGATTATATTATTCAGGAGTATGAAGCTGAAGATTTGTATTCCAACAAAGACTCAAACAAAATCAGTGCATTATCCAAAGGTAATTCTCAACAACAAGCAGAACAAATTGCTGAAACAACCATTACAGACACAAAGAAACTTGCTGACCTGAATATTACTCCTGCAACCAAACCTGATTCAACACATTCCTCAATCCCTGAAACTAAAGATATCATTGCTGACACCAGGTTACAAAATAACGATACGGTAATTGAACCAAACAATGTAATTATACAACCGGATGTTGCCCAACTTGAGATTCCACCCGAAGTAATAGAAAATGAGCCCAGGCAAAAACAAAAAGTAAGATTTGGTGTTGAATTTGCATCCTTCGCAAATTACTCTCCTGAAAATATTACCCCGAGTATAAACTACGGTGGTGGTGTAACAGCTGACATACCCATTAAAAAGCGATTTTCGTTTAATCCGGGTTTAATTGTATCGGTATATAATATGGAGTTTTCTGATAAACAGAACATTCTTGATAAAACCGAACAAACATTTTCGAACTTAGAAAATTTAATTGAAAACAATCCTGAAGTCAAACCATCAGAAATTAGTTTAACCGGACTCGATATTCCCATTAATTTCCAATATCAATTTATAAAGCGCAAATCATCCAATTATTTCATCGAACTTGGATTTTCAAGTTTGCTCTATTTATCGGAGAATTATTCGTATACATTTGCCACAATTTCTGACACTCCCGATCCTTTTGGTGTATATGGTGTGGAAGAAACAGTGGCAGAAGAAACATCAAAATCGGGTTTTAAAACTTTCGATTTTGCAAAACTGATCAACTTCTCTGTTGGCTGGGATTACCACCTAAGCAAGAGACTTGACTTGACCATAAACCCTTATCTCAAATACCCCGTTAGCACCTTAACTTCCGGTGATATCAAATTTGGGTCTGGAGGATTAAAATTAAAACTTATGCTAGTTCTAAAAAAATAAACCAACACTTATGAAAAAATCAACAATATTGTTATTCGGTTTTCTATTTGCATGCATTTCTTCTTTTTCTCAAACCGCATCAATTGGTATTTTCGGTGGAATAAATTCATCAGGTATCAACGGTACTTATTATGCCCACGGTTATGGTTCCACCATAGTTAAAAGTCATACTGGTATGCAAGTGGGACTGATTTTTGATTACCCTCTTACTGAAGCCTTTAGCCTATACAGCAACCCAGCATACATTCAAAAAGGATTTAAGTATGAAAATGACAAAGAAATGATTGGCGGTTCCGCATTTCATGGCGAAAACCGATTTCAATACATTCATCTTCCTCTCACTTTAAAGTTAAAGCTGTTTAAAAGCAAAATATTTTATATCCGGTCTGGTTTATACTTGTCTTTCTTACTTCGAGCTGATATAACAGATGAGTTTCACTATGCTCCCAACCCCGGCAATCCTCCTCCAGACTATACCGATGAAAAAATCAACAACGAGTTGAACTCATCAACTCTGGGATTTGTAATGGGCACTGGTGTCGGAATTCCGCTGTCTTCCAAACTCAAACTAATAATTGATGCAGCCTATATGATGGATGTAACCAATGCTTTAAAGGATAAGCCACCTGCTTATATCTGGTATGCAAAAGATGGCATTTATGCAACTGTTGAAAATGTTAAAAACCGGACTGTGGCTTTTTCTTTGGGGCTCACTTATCAGTTTAAAACCAAATGATAAGGTAAAGGGCATTTTTATATTTTTACCTATTCACTAAATATCTCGTCTACATTTATTCTATTCATACAATCAAAATGTTTTTTCGGGCATTTGCTATACCCGAGCTTACTACATGGCCGACAGGACAAGTTTTTGACTTCAAGTATATGCGATTTGTTTTCATCGCCAGGCATATATGGGTACATACCAAATTCGGGAATAGTATTGCCCCACAGGCTAATGATCTCTTTTCGAAAAGCAGCAGCTATGTGCATTAGTCCGGTATCGTTGGTTATTATTTTATCCGCTTGTTTTACAAATGAAGCTGACTGGCTAATGTTAAATTTTCCACAAGCATTATAAATTCTGTCTCCTACAGCTTTGACAATACGCTCGGCTGCCTCCGAATCTTCATTACCACCAAGTAAAACAACAGGTTTATTTATCGACTGACAAACTTCAATTATCTTTTCCTCAGGATACATTTTGGTATTGTGCTTTCCTCCAATCACCCAACCGATATAACCATTTTGGAATAGCTGAGGCAAAGTTTTAAGATCAACTTCATCCTTTTTGGGTATAAAATAATCCAGGCCTTTACCATCATTTTTTACGCCCAACTTTTCCACTGCCTGAAAATAACGGTCGACAATATGAACAGCAGGCAGCTTGTTGATTTTTAAATTGACGATCAACCATTTTTTTACATTGATCTTACTGAAAGAAGAAGATGACCTTTTTAATTTCAAAATCACCCCTTTCGACCGGAAATTTTTGTGCAGGTCAATAATATAATAGAATGATTCCCTTTTTAAATCAGCAATAACCTCATCAATTTTATTTTCAATAGTGTAAATTTTATCTATGTGCGGATTCTTTCTCAGAACCGGTTCAAAGGCATTTTTGGTCAGAAAATGAATTTCCACATCTTTAAGTTGTTGCTTAAGACATCTGATAACAGGGGTAGTGAGTACTATATCCCCTATTGAACTGAACCGTATGATCAGGATTTTCTTCAACCCTATTTTTTCTCAAAAGTAATATTAAAATGGAATAATGGAAAATGGGAATGATGGAAGAATGGGCAGCATAAACCTATATAAAACTAATAATGAAATTATCAGACGATTTAATTGTCATCATAAACTCAGAATTTAACCATTTCTCCCAATTCAACAATTCAATAACTCATCAATTCATTTACTTTTGCACCATGTATCTGACCGACACACATACACATCTTTACCTGGATGAGTTTAATTCTGACAGGGCTGAAACGGTTAAGCGGGCAATAGAACAGGATACCAGATCGATGTTATTACCAAATATTGACAGTTCATCGATTGACAATATGTTGAAATTATGTGAACAGTTTCCTGATAATTGTTTCCCTATGATGGGATTGCATCCGACCTCTGTTAAGGAAAATTACAAAGAGGAACTGGATCTGGTTGAGCTGTGGTTGGAAAAACAAAAATTTTACGCGATCGGGGAAATAGGAATTGATCTTTACTGGGATAAAACATTTCTAAAGGAGCAGCAGGTGGCTTTAGTACGACAAATCGAACTTGCCAAAAAATACCAATTACCCATTGTTTTACACATGAGGGATTCGTTTAACGAAATCTATTCCATTGTAAAGGATCATATATCAGATGAACTAACAGGTGTTTTTCATTGTTTTACAGGCAACCCGGAACAGGCACATAAAATTACTGATATGAATTTTCTGTTGGGTATCGGAGGTGTTGTAACCTTTAAGAATTCAGGATTAGATGAAGTCGTGAAAGAAATTGATCTGAAGCATATCGTCCTTGAAACAGATTCACCTTTTCTTGCTCCAGTTCCTTTCAGGGGGAAAAGAAATGAAAGTGCATATATAAAACTGATCGCAAAAAAAATAGCTGAAATAAAAAATACTACCATTGAGGAAATAGCTTCAATCACTACTGAAAACGCAAACCGATTATTCAAATTCATAATTACATGACTTCACAAACATCTATCTTGATTCTTTATACCGGAGGTACAATAGGAATGGTATTGGACCATGATTCCGGCGTGCTCAAGCCTTTTAACTTTGACAACCTGTATAACCTTTTCCCGGCTCTAAAACTTTTAAATTATGAAATCGATTCTTATAGTTTTGATCCGATTATGGACTCGTCAAACATGAGTCCGGATTACTGGAAGCAAATTGTTGATGTAATTGAAAAAAACTATGAATTATACGATGGATTTGTTGTTCTACATGGTTCCGATACAATGGCTTATACTGCTTCAGCATTGAGTTTTATGCTTCAAAACCTGAATAAACCTGTTATTCTTACAGGATCGCAACTCCCACTTGGAATGATCAGGACAGATGGCCGGGAAAATATTTTAACTGCCATTGAGATTGCTGCAGCAAAAGAGGGCGAAACTCCACTGATTCCCGAAGTTTGTATCTATTTTGAAAATCAGTTGTTCAGGGGTAATCGAACAAGCAAATACAATGCTCAAAATTTTGAAGCTTTTTTGTCACCCAATTACCCTGCTCTTGCAAATGCCGGTGTTTATATCGATTATAACCTCAATGCCATTCATAAACCTAATTTTAAGAAACTCAGAGTATACAAAAATCTCGATTGCAACATAGCTATATTAAAGTTGTATCCAGGCATATCCGAAAATACAGTAAAATCAATTCTTAAAACAGATGGACTGAAAGCAGTTGTTCTTGAAACCTTTGGCTCAGGAAATGCCCCTGATTATCCCTGGTTTCTTGATGTTCTTAAAACTGCTGTTAAAAAAGATATTATATTTCTCAATGTTACTCAATGCCAAGTGGGGGAAGTAGAAATGGGGAAATATGAGACCAGTATCAAGTTAAAAGAGATGGGTATGATAAGTGGAAAAGACATAACAACTGAAGCAGCAATTACCAAACTGATGTATCTATTGGGGACATTTAAGGATGTCGAAAAAGTTAAGGAATTGCTTAAGAAATCGATCACCGGAGAAATGTCAGTGGATTAAGAAAAAAATAAGCTCAGATATTTTGCAAATGATTTTTTTTTGTACTTTAGCCACCACTTTTTTATTAAAGATAGAGCCTTAAAGACTTAACGAGAGGAAGGAGAGGTGACCGAGTGGCTGAAGGTGCACGCCTGGAAAGCGTGTGTACGCCAAAAGTGTACCGAGGGTTCGAATCCCTCTCTCTCCGCTAACGTTCTTGAAGTTCGGAACATCAGCGGATAAGTCTGAAAAGTTTGGCAATAAAAATAAAAATCGATAGTTTAATAAATTACAAATCAATAAAAATTAACTATGAAAAGATTAATAGCTTTTTTAACTTTAGCAGGAATGCTAACAATTGGGATTACAAGTGTAACCTTTGCACAGGATGAAGTTCAGGATACATCAGCGGTTGAAACAACAGATACAACTGCAGTAGCTGAAGAAGCTACACCTGTTGATGAAGGGACTACTGTTATGGAAGAACCTCTAACAGAAGAATCTAAATCATTTCACCAGGTTTTAAAAGAAAAATTTATTGAAGGTAGCCCGGGGTTTATGGGTATTGTTCTTTTGTGCCTGATACTTGGCCTTGCATTATCATTTGAAAGGATCATTTATCTTAACTTGTCCACTACTAACACTCAGAAGTTACTCAACAAAGTTGAGACTTCACTTGAGAATGGTGGTGTTGAAGCAGCCAAAGAAGTTTGTAAGAATACTAAAGGGCCGGTTGCAGGTATTTTCCTGCAGGGACTTGACAGGACTGACGAAGGATTGGATGTGGTTGAAAAATCTATCATTTCTTATGGTGGTGTTTTAATGGGACGCTTAGAAAAAGGATTAAGCTGGATAGCTTTGTTTATTTCCCTGGCTCCGATGCTTGGATTTATGGGAACAGTTATCGGTATGATCATGGCTTTTGATATGATTGCAGTTGTTGGTGATATTTCTCCGGCTATTGTTGCAGTAGGTATTAAAGTAGCTCTTTTAACAACTGTATTTGGCCTTATCGTAGCTATTATCCTGCAAATTTTCTACAACTATATCGTTTCGAAAGTTGATAGTCTTGTAAACGACATGGAAGACAGTTCAATTACTTTTGTTGACATTCTTGCAAAACATGCAAATAAAAACAAATAATTATGGATAAAACGATATTAACAATTTTTAAAATAGTCTCTCTTATATTTATTGCCCTTGCGGTAATATTACAGATTGTTGTTTTGGTTAAGGGAGAAGACGGACTTGTCGGGAGTAGCATATTGAATAACTATATCCTTCTGGGTTATGCTGCAATTATTTTAACCGCATTTTTTGCTGTTATATTCCCGATCATTTCTATGATCCAAAATCCAAAAAACTCCTTAAAAATTTTAGGAAGTATAGTTGTGCTGGTAATTATTGGTTTTATTTGTTATTCAGTGGCTAAAAACACTTTGAGTATTGAACAACTTGAACAACTAAAGACTACTGCTGAAGTTTCAAAAATGGTTGGAGCGTTATTATATTTCACATATATAGTAGGTGGCATAACAGTATTATCTGTAATATTTTCGAGTGTTTCGGGGTTTTTTAAATAAAAGGAGGTAACAATGGCAAGACCAGTAAATGAAATAAATGCAGGCTCGATGGCAGATATTGCTTTCTTGCTCCTTATCTTTTTCCTGGTTACGACAACCATGGATATAGACACGGGAATTACAAGGAAGTTGCCACCTCCACCACCTGAAGATATGGAAGATATCAAGGTGAAAGAGAGGAATATCTTTAAGGTTCTGGTGAGTAAGAGCGACCGGTTACTTTTTAACGGTCAACCAGGACATATTAGTTTTTTAAAAGATCAGGCTAAAGCTTTTTTAGGTAATCCTAATTTGTTGGATCCCAATAGTCCGGAAGATATGCCGGAAAAAAGAATGGTAGAAATTCCATTATTTGGTGGTGAAATTTGGGTTACAAAAGGAATTATTTCACTGAAAAATGACCGTGGTACTTCTTATGATATGTATATACAGGTTCAGAATGAACTTGCATCAGCTATCAGAGAACTTAGGGATGAGCTTTCAAATAATAAATTTGGGATGAAGTTTAGTAAGTTGACAGATGAAGCAAAAATTAAATCTATACAAAGGGCAATTCCCATGGCAATTTCAGAAGCTGAACCAGAAGATATAGGAGGACATTAATATGGCTAAATTCAGAAAAAAAGGTGGTAAAAAAACCCCGGGAATATCTACTGCATCATTACCTGATATTATTTTTATGCTATTATTTTTCTTTATGGTAACAACAACCATGAGAGAATCAACCTTGTTAGTTCAGGTAAAACCACCCTCGGCAACCGAGGTACAAAAATTAGAAAAAAAATCACTTGTCAGTTTTATTTATATCGGGCCTCCATTGAGTGTAAAGTTAGGAACGGATTCCCGTATACAATTAAATGACGGATTTGCTGATTTAAAAGATATCAGAGAATTCATTCAGCTTGAAAGAGAATCGAGAGATGAAGCTGACAGGAAATTACTTACAACATCACTTAAAGTTGACAAAAAGACAAGGATGGGTATCGTTACCGATGTAAAGCAGGAACTTCGGGAGGTGGGTGCATTTAAAATTAATTACTCAACAGCTAAAAAAGCTATTGCAAGAAAATAAAAAAGTTTACTAATCTAATAGAGGGTAGGTCATTTTGATCTGCCCTTTTTTTATGTTTGCGTAGACCTCATTTTCCTGATTCTGTATATAGCAAATAATAAAATTATGGAAATAATAAAACTCCCAATAATTATTATGTTATTATCTGTTGTCCCGAAAGATTCAATGTCTGTTGAAATATGTCCTGTATTGTAAAGATAAGCTGCAACTACTGTGATACCATTAAATAAAAAATGTAAAATGATCGGAATCCAAAGTGACCCTGTCCAAATGAAAATGTATCCAAAAAGAATACCTAATACGGTTCTTGGTAAAAAACCATAAAACTGCAAATGAAGGGCGCTAAACAGTATTGCAGAAATAAAAACTGCCAGGTGGCTGTTTTTTAATCCCTCGTAAAACAATTGCAAGACAACGCCCCTGAACAAAAGCTCTTCTCCAAGAGCAGCCAGCAGGGCAATAATAAAAAGGTTTACGATTAAACCGCTGATAGTATCAACTTCGAGGAAGGCTTCTGTAAGCTTATTGGCCTTATCTTCACTTTCACGCATCCAGCTTTCAAACCCTTTCATAAACTCGGGTAAACTCATTTGTTCATTTAGTACTACCATCCAGTTTATGGCTGGAATTGAAGCTATAATTAATATTGAAGATAAAATTAAAAACCTTGCTCCAGGTTTTTTATCAACTTTAAGATAGTTGCCAATTTTACGATTCTCAAGATATGCATAAAATAAAACAGGTATAATAAACACACCTAACTGATTCACAACCTGAAAATATTTTAGAAACCGAATGTCGAATTCATTACTAATACCATTTATTTCATTGAAATTCTCTAAAATGCCTGTCCCAAAAAAAGGCAAGGCAATCAGAATCCCTAAAATTGAAGTCAACACAAGCGAAACGGCAATTACTAAAATTAGTATTGAAATTTTCAGGTAAAATGGTTTACCATTCAAATATGGCAGGAATTCAAACATTTCATTTAGCTATCTTAATGACAAAATTAGAAATTTTGAGATAGGTTTGATTAATCTGTTGAGAATACAAACTATTCAATTATCTTTTCAATTACCCGGCCATTTTCAAATAAGTCAGTTACATCTGTCTCCTGATTTAAATGAATGGTTCTTATGTTAAGCTTTTGGGCTGTTTTTATGTTTTGTATCGAATCATCAATAAATAACGTTTCTTCAGGATTCAGTCTATTTTCATTTAAAACATGAAGATAGGGTGAATCGTCAGGCTTACGACATCCGATTTCAAAAGACCAATAAGTCTTCTCAAACAACGAAACAAAATCATACCCAAATTCCTCTCTGAATTTACGAATGTAAAACTCAAAATGTATATGATTTGTATTACTCAATATATATAGTCTGTAATGCTGCCTGATTGTTCTTAATAAATCAATTCTTGGAGGGTGATAATCTCCAATGATCTGGTTCCATGTGTCATCCAGTATTTCATCCGAAACATCTATTCCAGTTAATGTTCTGAGCGTATCCCTGAATTCACTATCTGTGATTTGTCCTGTTTCAAGCTTTTGAAATAATTCGGATTGAATGGCCTTGCTAAACAATTCCTCAAAATTATGAGCTCCTAAATTCCTGAAAGCCTTTTCAACATTACTATGGCTTATATCAATAATAACACCTCCAAAGTCAAAGATGATATTTTTTATTTGTCCTGACATAGCGCTTTTGTGAAAGTAATTTTATTAATTATATTTTTGAAATTCGTTTGCAAAGTTGTAAATTTGCACCCCAATTTCAAAACGTTCTGACAATTTGTTTTACCGCGATATAAAGATTTTCATTTCGTACATCGATAATCGGATATCGTAAATCATATATTATCCCGGGCCTATAGCTCAGTTGGTTAGAGCACTTGACTCATAATCAAGTGGTCCCTGGTTCGAGTCCAGGTGGGCCCACAACAGCTACTTAATTAAGTAACTTTTTTTATTTTTGGAGAAATGTATTGTGTTTATATTTTATACAGCATCCAAATTGATAAGTTTTATATTGGTCAAACTGTTGATCTTTAGAATCGAATCTCTGAACATAATAACGTAATACACGATAAATCATTTACTAAAAGAGCCAATGATTGGAACCTTTTCTTAAAAATAGACTGTAATTCCAGACAACAATCTTTAAAGATTGAAAAGTATTTAAAAAACATGAAAAACAGAGTTTATTATAATAACTTAAGAATATATCCTGAAATAACTCAAAAATTACTAAATAAATTCAAATAAGTAAATACCCTGGTTCGACCCCGAAAGCTTTCGGGGCAGGTGGGCCCACGGAAAAGGTGTAAGTTTGGGTTTGTGTATGAGTGTGTTTTAAAAAATCTTTTTGAAATTATTTAACCCGGTATTTGCCGGGTTTTTTATTTGTTAAATTCCATTGCCTTACTAATATCCAACTTCTGATTATTCCACTCTCAAACATCCATCCCTACTTGATTTATAGAACTTTTTGCCATATATTTCGTAAACCTGCCTAATTTACAATTAATTAAATTGAAACAATAAAGAGAATTATCATGTTTTCATCTAGCAATGTAAGTTCAGATTTTTTAATTCTAGCCGTAGTCACTTACTTTTTAATAGCAATCTCGGTTGCTAAATTAGGAACAGCCAAAGCTTGTGGTGGCGGTAAAGCATTAATTTTTAGTTTGTTTTTTACACCGGTCACAGGATTTATATATACTATGTCCTCGCCTCTGAAAAATATATTGAAAATTATACATTACCGTTGCAATGAATGTGGACTTGAGTATACCGATCATCACAAATACTGCCCTTCATGCGAAAAGGAAGGTAAAAAAATAAGGCTATACCGCATCATTATGCACACCTATTAATTTAAGATAGAGGACGAAAAAGTTTTGTTGAATTACTTTTTCAACAATTTATTTATTTGTCAGTCTTGCATGATTTTATTCAACATTAGAATGTTTAAAGGTTAATTAATTCTTATTACAAGCAATTATTTTTTATCGTATCTTTCATCCCCAATTAAATTGCTATTTTTTTAATATAATTACTTAATACTAAAACAAAATTCACCCGAAGGGATGCCTTCGGCATATATACCAAAATCGTAATAAAATGAAAATATCAAAAAGAACATTTGCAAGCTTAATATTAATATTGTTATTCTCAGTAGCTACATTAAATATTCATGGCCAGCTACTTGAAAAAATTGATTATTTCAAGGATTTAAAAACAATTGATAATCTCCTGAAATTAACAGCTGTTGGAAATGGTTACAGCGATCAAACCATTATAGTATTTATACCTGATGCTACTGCTGGCTTCGATCCCAGTTATGATGCTTATAAACTAATGGGGATTTATGAAGCACCACAGTTGTATTCAATTATACCCTGTTGTAAACTTGCAGTAAATGCTCTTCCAACCCCTATTTCAACTGATTATTTTGTACAAATGGGTTTTGATGTGGGTGCCGAAACTTCCTACACTATTAGCGCAACTGAGCTTTATACATTTGATCCGGCTGTTACTATTCACCTTCTTGACATTCGTGATAATGTTTTAATTGACTTAAAAACAGATTCAGTTTATACTTTTAATGCAAGCCCTGATGATTATTCATTAAGATTCAGAGTTTATTTTAATCTTGTTTCCCAGTTATTAAACGTAAAAGTGAACCTTGATGGTCCTTACATCGGGCCATATATGAAAACTAATTTGAAAGCCGGAGGGTATATTCCAACTTCTCAGCCTTATAATATTTCTCCCTGGGGTTATTCAGGAACTGAATCCTCCGAAGCCTTTGCCGGAGTAGTAGATTGGATATTGGTTGAATTACGTGATGCAACGGATGCCGCTTCAGCTACAGGTGGAACAATGATTGAGCGACAGGCGGCTTTTTTATTGGGTAGTGGCAATTGTGTGATTGAATTTTCAAGCTCATATTCAAATAATCTTTACATTGTAATCTGGCATAGAAATCATTTACCTATTTTAACAAATAATCCGGTTTTGATAACGGATGGCGTACATAATTACGATTTTACAACAGGCACCGGCCAGGCTTATGGAATCGATGCACAAAAAAATCTGGGAGATGGGGTTTATGGAATGTATGCCGGTGATGCCGATGCCAGTGGTACTATCAATTCGGTCGATAAAACAATTAACTGGTCAAATACAGCCGGTGAAAGTGGTTATCTGCAAAGTGATCTTGATTTGGATGGGCAGGCTGATAACCCGGATAAAAATGACATATGGCTCATAAACCAGGGAAATAGCAGCCAGTTGCCAAATTAATCTGTATAAATTTCATTTTTAGACTTTCCATTATCTGAAATAGCAGATACGCTTCAAAATCTGAGAATTTGATATTCCGGATTCGTATTCATATACTCAAAATTCAGGTTATTAACGACTTCCTTAATAAATATGTAGTTCGGTAATTATCAAAAGATTTATTCAAAATGTTGTACTTTTGTAAAGATCAGAACTTATTTCTCTCTGAATTTTCAAAAGATCTTGCAGATGAAAATTTTTCACAGTATAACATTCGTAACATGGGTAGCTTGTCTTCTTACTTTTTCTTTTACTGCTGAAGCCCAAATACAGTCTTATCCGGCAGGAGGCGATTGGGACGATCCATTGACATGGATTGGTAATACTGTTCCGGGACCATCAGATGATGTAATTATTGATGGAATTGTTACCATATCCAACTTTGTTGCATGTAATAATATAACACTTACCTCAACAGGAATTGTTCAGAACAATCCTATCTCTTACTTCATATTAAATATTAATGGTAATCTGATAAATAATGGGATTATCAGAAATAATCCAGTTGATCTGGTATTAAGTGTGATCGTAAATGGTGACATTGTTAATGATGGATTGATTACCAATTATGAAATGGTTTTAACCGGTACAACTGATCAGCACATTTCCTGCTTAAATAATAATGTATATGGCTGTTTCTATTTCACTGACATGAAATCTTCCGGAGTACTGATTGCTGATACCGATATTAGTTTCTTAAATTGTATTGCAGACTTAAATAATAATTTACTTCTGATGCCGGATAACAGTAAACTTTCTATTTCCGGGATGTACCTGTTTAACGTTACGATATTGGGCAATGATTTAAAGCTTGACATGGATGCCGGAGCTTATATTGTTGGAGTTTCGATGGGAGCAAATGTAGAATTATCAGGGACGATTACGGTTGGCACGGGTGTAGCTTTCTCTGGAGAGATCATATTAAACGGGACCCTTCAAAATTTTGACCAGAGCAGTTGTTTAGTGAATATTTCCGGCGATTTAATAAATAATGGTATAACCCGAAATAATCCATCCGGGTATTCTTTAATATTACAAATTGATGGCAATTTAACGAACAACGGTGTTTGGAATAATTACCAAACTAAATTAAATGGAACTGCTGACCAGCATGTTTATTTGGTTAATGATCAGCCTATATTACAGGGATTGCAATTTCTGGCTATGATGGGTAATGAAAGTTTCGAGTGGTTCTTATATGATACATCACTAATAGGGCATCCTGATTTTTTGGGTGGAGGGACTCCAACTTTATCATTTTTGTTTCCTGCTACTTCGGCTCATTACGGGATATACAACTGCTATACCGATGATGCATTCTGGTCAAGAAATATCTTCCTTCAATCTATGACCAATGATGGAATTTCAGTAAATATTAAAGCCTTTCTTGAAGGCCCGTATAATGGATCAGAAATGGAGTCAGGCATCAATGCCATACTCCCGCTAAATCAGCCATACTATACACTACCCTGGAACTATACCGGAACAGAATCAGTAACTGCAATCCCACATAGCAATGTGGTTGACTGGATATTGGTTGAATTAAGAGATGCGACAGATGCTGCTTCTGCAAATACAAGTACAACAATTGCTACTCAAGCCGGATTTATTTTAAATAACGGAAATATCGTATCACTTGATGGTGTAAGTTTTTTAAATTTTAATGCATCTGTAACAAATAATTTATTTATTGTCATCCGGCATCGAAATCATCTCGGTGTCATGAGTAATTATGCGGTAACAGAATCTCAAGGCATATACAGCTATGATTTTACAATTGCTTCTGATAAAGCTTTTGGAGGAACAACAGCACAAAAAAACCTTGCTACCGGGGTGTATGGTATGATAGGTGGTGACGGAAATGGTGATGGTGTAATTGACAATTCTGATAAATCATCAATTTGGGCTATTTCAATCGGTAAAGCAGGATATCATAATGGAGATTATAATATGAATGGACAAATCAATAATCCGGATAAAAATGACATCTGGCATTTAAATATTGGGAATATGACCCAGGTACCCTAATCAGACTTAAACCTTATTATTCAACCGTCTAACCAGGTCGGTATTTTTATTTTCAAAACAAATATACATTAACCTATATTTTTATATACTTTTAGCATTTTCCTCCGTATACAGGTTGAATGAAATTTTGGGTATTATTAATATTATTCTTTTTTATACTTTCCCCGGGTAAAACTCAGCCCACCATGATTCAGGATCCATACCTGAAATTTGATCATCTTACCAAAAAAGACGGATTAAGCAGCAATTATATCCTGGATATTTATCAGGACAAGAACGGGTTTATTTGGATAGCCACCATAAATGGTTTGAATCGGTATGATGGCTATAAGTTCATTCAGTATTTAAATGATCCGCAAGATTCTTCCACTATCTCAGACAATCTCATAACGTGCATCACCGGAGACACAATCGGCAATATTTGGATAGGTACCAAAAATGGGCTGAACCAACTTAACACGGATAATACTTTCATCCGGTATTATCACAATGATTCAGTTGAAAATACATTATCAGGTAATTTTATCAGAGCGCTTTTATATGATAATGACAATTTATGGATTGAAGCTGCAGATGGTGTTCTGCATAAATTTTACCCAGATGAAAAAATAATCGAAAAATTCGATCATACCAAACCAACCATGATCGATACATATTATTATCATACTATTTATAAAGATAAAAAGGGAGATTTATGGGTGGGTGGAAGGTATATGGGCATATTTCGGTTTAACACTGACAAAGAATTGTTTTATGAGTATAAAGCAAATCCTGAAGACAAGACTAAAAAAAGAGATAAGGATGTAGCCACATATTTCGAAGATTCCGATGGAACCTTTTGGGTGAGCGGTACTGATGGGCTATACACTTTTGATATTGAAAACGAAACATTTCAAAAAACCCTTCCGATCTCTACATTCAGCATACAGGAGGATGCTAATAAAAATTTATGGATTGGGACAGGAAATGGTGTATATATTCTGAATAAGAAGAAAAATGAATTCCGGCATTTAACTCACAACGACAATAGTGTTCATTCACTGGTAAATGATCATGTAAATAAAATTTACATTGATAGAAACAATAATGTTTGGATCGGAACGGCAGACGGTGTTAGTATTTACCGCCCATCCAAAAATAAATTCAGGCAAATAAACCACATTCCTGAAAATGATAATTCACCCGTATCCAATCATATAACATGTATATTGGAGGATAGTAAAAACAGGATTTGGATAGGCACTTCAAGCAAAGGTCTTGAATGTTTCGATCAGGATTTTAATAAACTATTTCAATACAGCACAAAAAGCAAATCACCTTATCAGCTTGTATCAGACAAAATTTCAGCTTTAATGGAAGATGATGACGGCGATATCTGGATTGGCCTGTGGTCAGGCAGGGGGTTTCAAATAGTAAATCCTGATCTTGATATAAATAAGCATTATAAGTTAAATGAGAGTTCATTAAAAGCTGACTGGTATAACGATTTTTTTCAGGACAGTAAAAGCAAGTATTGGATAGGTATATGGGGCGCACAAGGCTTGTACAATTTTGATAAAGATAAAGGGAAATTTACAGATGATAGGTTTATTCCTCCAAACCAAACTTATAATTCACCTGTTGTAGGCCTGGCCCATGATGGAAGTTTTATTTGGCCATTATTCCGAAATCAAAGCAGGTTTATTTGTCTGGATCCGGTGACTTCAAAATACAGTTCTTATGGCCGGGAGAATTATTTTTCATTTGATTTTACAAAAATCACTGAAGCATACACTGATAATAAAGGAAATGTACGGTTTAAAACAGATAACGGAATTTATATAAAAAATAACTCTCCGTATTTTTCATTCTCCCTGATAAATGAAAATTTCAATCCTCCTCCCCCAAAAATCAATGAAAAAGAAATCAATAATATAATTAACAAGAAGATACTTTCTTACATCAAAGATGATTCAGGATGTATGTGGGTGGGAACTTACGAGGGATTGTATAAAATAAGAGGGGAAAAAGTTGAAAAGATTTATCGATATTCTAATGAAAACAGCACAGGCTTGATCAACGACACCATTTGGTCATTGGATTATAATCCGCCCGATGAATTGTGGATTGGCACAAATATAGGGGTTTGTATGCTTGATCTTAAGACAAATAAATTTATCGCTTACAATGAGCAAAAGGAAGTTTATCTGTCATCACATTTGATCAGTTTTATTTTTGAAGACCAAGATGAATATATTTGGGTGGGCACAACAAATCAAGGTGTTAACCGACTTGAAACAAAAAGTGGTCATATAGATCAGTTCAAACCAAATCATAATGATTCTTCAGCTTTTTGGGGAGATGAAGCATCATGCATTTTTCAGGATTCAAGAGGTACTATTTGGGTCGGTGGAAAAGGACTGAATAAATTTGATCCGAAGAACAAATCTTTTTCCCACATCACCGAAACAGATGGTTTAGCCAACAATCAGGTTAGTGGAATTCTTGAAGACCATGAAGGGTTTTTATGGGTCAGCACAAAATCCGGAATCTCCAAAATGGAAACTGATAATTTAACTTTTGAAAACTTCTATGAAAAAGACGGATTACAGGACAATGAGTTTTCACGAGCAGGTTTTAAGCTTAAAAACGGCCTATTATTGTTTGGTGGTAAAAATGGAATATCAGTGATTGATCCTGAAAATTTGAATACAAATTACCTGCCGCCACGCATTGCCATTACAGGTTTTAAACTTTTTGACGAAGCAATTGAATTCAATTTCAATGAAAATAAAGCTATAAAATTCAAGTATGACCAAAATTATTTTTCATTTGAAATTGCTGCACTGGATTTTTCCGACCCGTTACTAAACTCATTTGCATATAAACTTGAAAATTTTGATAGCGATTGGAATTACACGCAAGGCACTAATCGGGTTGCCAGATATACCAATGTAGATCCGGGTCGCTATACATTTCGTATTAAGGCCACCAATATGGATAGTATTTGGAATGAAACAGGGCTGACCATTCAATTGATTATTCGACCTCCTTTCTGGAAAACCACCTGGTTTTATTTATTGGAAATTCTACTGGTTATCTCATCTGTAATATTCATTATTAAATTCCGCGAGAAAAAAATAAAGGAGCAAAACCGTTTTCTTATTTTGGAACAAAAACTCCTGCGATCTCAAATGAATCCACATTTTATTTTTAATTCCCTCAGTTCTATTCAAAGCTTTATTTTTGAAAACAATCCTGTTGAAGCCGGAAGCTACCTCTCAAGGTTTGCAGAATTGATCCGGTCCATATTATATAACTCCAGGGAAGAATTCATAACACTTGAAAAGGAGGTGCAAACCCTTACCAATTACCTTGATCTACAGAAATTACGTTATGATAACAAATTTGATTATGAAATTGATATTGATCCATTACTCGACATAGATACTGTTTCTATCCCCCCAATGATGGCACAACCCTTCATTGAAAATGCCATTGAACATGGTATTAAACACCTTGATCACCCGGGATTAATCAATATCAGTTTTATGCTTCTCGATGAAACAATTCTATTTATTGTAGAAGACAACGGAATTGGAATCCATGCAGCAAAAAAATTAAACAATATCAAAGCAAAAGAGCATCAATCCCTGGCTACCATCATCACACGCGAAAGAATCGAAATCCTTAACAAAGGTCAAAAAAACAAGAAGTACTACATGGAAATTAAGGATTCAATTGATCTTGGCGGGAATGTAAAAGGGACAAGGATTAAATTTATTATTCCATTTGTTAAAATTTAAAAGCGGAAATATGGTACAAACTACATATTTTTGACCGTCAATAAAATAAAGAAAAATATGAAGGTAATAATCATTGATGATGAGGCCAGGTCGCGGAAGGGCATTGCCAATTTACTTAAGCTCAGTCCTGTTGAAATAGAACTTATTGCAGAGGCAGAAGATGTACAAACCGGATTTGAGGCCATACAAAAACACAAGCCCGAATTGGTATTACTCGATATTAATATGCCTGACGGAAGTGGGTTCGATCTGCTAAAAAAATTTGATCAGATTAATTTTAAGATTATATTTATTACTGCTTATGATGAATTTGCTGTACGGGCATTTGATTTCTCAGCTATTGATTACATATTAAAACCCGTTGATCCTGCCAAGTTGATGGAAGCTTTGAGCAAAGCTCAACACTTGGTGGAGCAGGAAAATATCAGTTTAAGATTGAATGCCCTATATGCCAACCTCGAAAACAATAGCCCCGAAAATAAAAAGCTTGTTCTTAAAACAGCAGAAAGTATTTACCTGGTAAATACTTCCGACATTATTCGATGTGAGTCGGATGGCGGGTATACACGGTTTTACCTTATTGATGGCAAAGAAATCATGGTATCCAAAAACATGAAAGATTTTGATGAAATGTTGAACGGATTTGGGTTTTACAGGATCCACCAATCACATCTGGTCAATATCAAATACATCGATCATTACAGCAAGGCCGAAGGAGGAGCGGTAGTGATGAAGGATAATTCAACATTGCCGGTTGCCAGGCGTAAAAAAGATAGTTTCCTGAAATTGCTGGAAATGATATAATCTTTTACCGGATATATATCTTTCTTTACCGGATATAAGTCCATTTCAACCGAATTTATATTTCTCCCATCCTTACCTGATTACAACCGTATATATGCTCGTGAGCAATTAATGTATTTTAAATCTACAATAAATCAAGGTAATATGAAGGCAAAATTTACACTAACAGGTATCCTGGTTTTTACACTTTTATTTAATCTGTCGGTTAATGCACAAGGCGTATCAATCAACAACGATGGAACTGATCCTGATGCTTCGGCAATTTTGGATTTACAAAGTACTGATAAGGGTTTACTGGTTCCAAGGATGGCCCAAAATCAAATTACGGACATTCAGAACCCCGCAAATGGTTTGATAGTATTTAACACAACAGATAATAAATACTATGCTTACTTAGAGGGAGAAAATGCCTGGAAAGAGATTGCATATGGAACAAGTACCATGACCCCTTTTGTATGTGGCAACCCACTTACCGATCCCCGTGACGGGCAATCCTATGCCACCGTGGATATTAATGGGCAATGTTGGATGGCGGAGAACTTGAATGTTGGTACTATGTCTACGGGAGGCCAATATAATAATGGAATAATTGAGAAATCATGTTATCAACACAATACTTCATACTGTGATACTTATGGGGGCTTATACCAATGGAATGAAATGATGGAATATACGACTACCCAAGGAACACAAGGTATTTGTCCTGATGGATGGCATGTACCATCTGATATGGAATGGTTTCTAATGGAAAATTTCTTAGACCCGAATGTATATAGTCCATCTCAAACTGGCTGGCGGGGTTATGATATTGGAGGCCAATTAAAGGAAGCTGGATATACCCATTGGAATGGCCCAAATACAGGAGCAACTAATTCAAGTGGAATGACACTTTTGGGAGGTGGTTGGAGAACCAGTTCAGGAGGATTTACCGGTCAGAAATATTTTGAAGTTTTTATAACATCATCCGAACAATATTCAGGATCAAGTTATGCCTGGATCAGAGAGTTTGATTATAATAGACAGCAATCATACCGGGCTGCTTTCTATAAGTATAATTATTATCCTGTAAGATGCCTAAAAGACTAATTCAAAAACCATAAACGATGAGTAAAAAACTACATATAAAAATACTGGTTTTATTATTCCTGATTATTTCCAATTACACAATTGGGCAAAGCACCTTAAATGTTGCCAACGGAGGAAAGATATATATTTCATCCGGTACAACGGTTCAAAATCAAAACCTGGACATTGGCAGCGGCAGTCAGCTTGTTAACCGGGGTGACTTAACAGTAAACGGAGTTCTGGCAAATGATGCCGGAACACCGGGATTGATCCTCAAAGCTGACCAAAACGGTTATGGTTCATTGCTTCATAATACAGCAGATGTTCCCGGATCAATGGAACAATACCTCACTTCAGAGCGCTGGCACCTGGTTTCTTCTCCAATGGCGAATGCAACCATTGAAACTTATATTGATATTTATTTAAAACAGTGGAATGAAACAGACAGCACATGGACATACCTTGTTCAACCCTTGAGCATGCCGTTGAATGCAACAACAGGATATTCCGCATGGGTTTCAGATGCCCTTACCGGGCCAACAACAGTGAATTATGAAGGTAATCTAAATAATGGAGATTATAATGTTTCACTGGCATATACTCCAACAAGTAATGCCACCGGCTGGAACCTTATTGGAAATCCATATCCTTCAACCATAGAATGGAATTTGGATACCAGCTGGAACAGAACAAATGTTGGTGGTTGGATAGTAGTTTATGATAATGCTACTTTCAAGGGATGGAATCCCTTTTTATCCGGGAATGACAGATCATATAATGGGAAAACAGATGGAATAATTCCAGCAACACAGGGATTTTGGGTAAGGGCCTTTGCAAGTCCTGCAAATCTCATCCTACCTCAAAGTCTGCGAACTCATAACAGTCAGATATTTTATAAAGATGCTGAGAAAAGTAATTACAAAAGCTTACGGCTAAAAGCAATTGCTAATAATTACGAGGATGAAGCTGTAATTATTTTCATGGAAGGAGCAACCAAAGGTTTTGATGGTTTATATGACCTGGAAAAGCTTTATAATGTGGATGAAGCGCCTAATATTTATTCGGGTGCAGAAGGGAATATATCATATTCGGTTAATGTGTTGCCCCATGATTTTATCAGCACAACTGACACACCTATAATACCTGTAGGTTTTAAATTAGGATTAGAAAAAGAATGTACAATTACTGTTTCCGGGATTGAAGGCTTTGATCCTTATACTCCCATTTACCTTGAAGACCTAAAGGAAGGAGAAATGATTAATCTGAGATATCAAAACAGCTATAATTATTTTACTCATCCATTGGATAACCCAAATCGGTTTCTGTTGCATTTTGGAGAGCCTAACATAATTGAAGAAGAGATTTACTCCGAAGTTTCAATTTATTCTTACGAAAATCAGGTTTATGTAAAAATACCCGCTTCCTCAAAAGGAGAAGCAGAAGTATTTGATATGCTTGGGAAGAAAGTATCCTCTTTCAAGCTGCATCAGGAGTTAACCAGAGAGCCTATTTATAAAACCGGTTATTATATTGTAAAGGTAAAAACATCTGAAAATTTTACAACTAATAAGGTATTTATTAAGAATTAACTATCTAAAAACTGATGTAATAATTTATTTTAGTTCTAAATAGTTTTTTTGAGTACTTGCACAACTCAAGCAAATCAAGGAATTCTATTCCTCATAAGGTATTTAAATCATTTTAACATAAACTTTATTGCAATGAGATATTTTTATAAAAAGTTTAGTTTAGGGCTATTGTTATTTGTGTTAATAACAACAACAGCCAATGCTCAAATTCAACCCACAGGTTCGGGAACTGGAGCAGACCCATATCAAATTGCCACCTTAGACAATTTATTGTGGGTGAGTACAAATTCAAGTTCATGGACAAGTGTGTTTATACAAACAGCAGATATTGATGCAACTGACACCCAAAACTGGAATGGAGGCGAAGGATTTATTCCTATTGGAAATAGTACAACAAATTTTTCAGGGAGTTACAATGGCCAGGGTTATTCAATTAATGGCTTGTATATTAATCGTCCATCCCATTTTGATCAGGGGTTGTTTGGTTTTTCGGGGGGCACACTTGATAATACAAATCTTACGAATGTTAATATAAACGGTGACTCCGGTGTTGGGGCTTTAGTGGGTTTTAATTCTGTTCATACAATCAACAACTGTACCAGTTCCGGTTATGTGACCGGTACAACGGACAGGGTTGGAGGCCTGGTAGGGGAATCCAATGGAGGATGGACCCAGGCTTATGTAACAAACTGTCATAGTTCTTGTCATGTTTCCGGAGGAGATAATGTTGGAGGGCTTGTTGGGCAAAGTTCTCGTTCCGCTATAAGTTATTGCTCAGGCTCCGGTAGTGTGAGTGGGAGTGAGAAAGTTGGGGGTTTAGTAGGATATTCAATCGCTTCGGCCACCATCACCAATAGTTTTAGTACCGGAAGTGTAAGCGGAAACAACAATGTTGGAGGTTTAGCAGGAACATGTGGTGTAACAGCTGTAAACAATTGCTACTCCAGAAGTAATGTGAATGGCGTTTCCCATGTAGCCGGTCTCGTGGGCTTTGGACATGAAACCAATATCTGGAATTGCTATAGCACCGGGATTGTTACAGGAACCGGTTCTTATGTAGGGGGTTTGGTTGGGGAAATTTACTGGTTTGCAAGTGTTGACAATTCTTTCTGGGATTATGAAACATCAGGAACGATGTCAAGTCCGGGCGGAGGAACAGGAAAAACGTCTGATGAAATGAAAGATGTGGCAACCTTTACAAATGAAACCACAGCCGGTTTATCCTATGCCTGGGATTTTGTGGGTAACCCCCATGGTGATACAGGTAACGATGACTATTGGGATATTGATGGTTACAACAATCAGGGCTATCCCTATTTAAGTTATCAATTTACATCACCTTTACAAGCTGATTTTTTTGCTTCAAATACAACTATTTCCCTTGGGGATAATATCCATTTTACTGATCTTAGCACAGGTACGCCAATAAGCTGGGAATGGGATTTTCAAAATGACGGAACGATTGACAGCTACGACCAAAACCCTGAATATGTATATTCCGAATCTGGCATTAATTCTGTTTCGCTACTTATTTCTGATGGTATATATTCCGATTTCTCAAATAAGATAGATTACATTATTGTTGTTGATTGTAACCCTACAATGGGAATTTTACCAGGCTCTTTGGATTTTGGAATGAATGAAATTACTCCCGATAAGGATACCCTTTCAAGCTGGTTAAAAAACACAAGCAATTGCCAGCTATATATAAACGATCTTTTTGGTTTACAACAACCTTACAGCTACGATACAACAGGCATGTCATCAGCTTCAATACTGCCGGGCGATTCTCTTGAAATACCTGTAATCCTCAATAAAGATTTTGCTGTAGGAACTTACACCGACACCCTAATCATATCCACCGGCACCAGCCAAAATATTGACCTCGAAGACGGGCTTGTTGCCTGGTATCCGTTTAACGGGAATGCCAATGATGAAAGCGGGAACGGACATAATGGAAATGCCCAGGGAGCACAACTTTCAACAGACCGTTTTGGAAATAACAACTCAGCTTATGATTTTGATGGACATGATGATTGGATTAGTGCCGGAAACTGGTTTACTTATCAGGATTTTACCATTTCGGTTTGGGTAAAACAGGATGCTATAAACAGCACTTATGTTGACATTATTGATAATAATCATTCTGGCTCTGCCAACTGGGTTATACAACATGATCAGAGTACAGGTGATTATGTTTTTTATACAGCTCCACTTGGGGCAACAGCATTTACACTTCCTAATAATCAATGGAAACATCTTGTATTTATAAAAGATGGATTATCTCTGAAAACATACATGAATGGTATCTTGCAGGATGAATTAACAGCTACATCGTCAACAATTAATTATAGCAACCCTTATCTTCAAATTGGTCGTTGGTATGGGGGCAGCAGGAATTTTAACGGTAAGATTGATGATATCAGGATGTACGATCGTGGGCTGACAGAAGATGAGGTTGAAGCACTCTATAACGAAAATAATGGGATTGAAGGATATCCACAGCTTATTGTTCAGGCTGAATTAGTTGAATCTGTGGGTCTTGAGGTTGACATTACTGCCTTCTTCGAAGGTCCATTCAACGGCACAGACATGAATGCTGATCTCAATAGCATTTTACCCATCGAACAACCTTACAATGTGTATCCCTGGGAATATAATGGCGGTGAGAATGTAGCAAGTATTCCAAACAGTGACATTGTTGACTGGCTATTGGTTGAATTCAGGGATGCAGCGGATGTAAATTCAGCTACCTCTGCAACCAGCCTGGGCGGACAAGCAGCTTTTATCCTTATGGATGGAAGTATTGTTGACCTGAATGGAAATTCAACCCTATCATTTGACTATACCATTTCGGAAAATCTTTTTGTTGTATTGTGGCATAGAAATCATCTTCCTGTATTGTCGGCAAATCAATTAGCAGAGTCAGGTGGAATATATTCATATGATTTTACAACAGCTGCCGACCAGGCTTATAGCGATAACCAAAGTGATTTGGGAGGTGGTAAATTTGGAATGATTGGCGGCGATGCCAATGCCGATGGTACTATCAATGAACTTGATGGAATCGAAGCATGGTATCCCCAGATAGGACAATCAGGTTATTTATCCGGTGATGTAAATATGGACGGACAGGTTAATAACCCGGATAAAAATGATGTTTGGTTATCTAATTATGGAAAATCAGAGCAGCTTCCAGCGGCAGGATTTACCTCGTGTGGTGATGACATTATTGATGCCCGTGATGGCCAATCTTACAGCACTTTACAAATCGGAACACAATGCTGGATGACAGAAAACCTGAATATCGGAACTATGATTAATGGATCAAATAGTCCATCAAACAACCCAACCATCGAAAAATACTGCTATGATGATAATACAGCCAATTGTGATCTGAATGGTGGTTTTTACCAATGGGATGAGATGATGGAATATGGCTCAGTTGCCGGTAGTCAGGGCATTTGTCCGGCTGGATGGCATATTCCTTCACACCCGGAATGGTGTATTATGGAACAACTTCTCGACCCTACCGTTGTTTGTGATGATGTCGCATGGCGGGGCACCGATATAGGCACACAATTTAAACAAGGAGGCACATCAGGATTTGAAGCCATTCTTGCAGGAGGCCGCTATTGGGATGGTACTTTTCAAAATTTTGGTGTGTATACTTATTTCTGGTCCTCCTCATTGTCCGGATCCACTAGTATCAGTAGACATTTGGTCACAACACAAACCGGTGTTTATAGGGCAAATAACACCAAGACTTTCGCCTTTTCAATAAGATGTGTGAAAGACTAATTTAGTACAAGACATAAAATTCTAAGCTCTTTTTAGAGTTTACATCTTCGCAAATACAATCCAATTGATCCCACTCTGCTGAGTGGGATTTTTTATTTATTCTGGTTTTAACAGGCTTGTATGGAACTGGCAGGACGAGCTTAATATACATATGTTTAATTGGAATCTTCAGAGCAACTACAGGAGGCTATCAAAATATGTGCATGGAGTTGAAACAATTCTTGTCCAGGATAATATTGATTACAATACAAATACATGGTATAATATAGAAGTTTATTCAATTAATGGAAAGCAGGGAATAGTCATTCCGGTATTTTTTTTGTTATTGGAAAATTTTTTATACCTTTAACCCCATAACAGGATCGACACTTCAATTTATTAAATTATAAACTATTTATCATCATGAAAAACTATCAATTTTTATTTTCCTTAAAAAAAGAGAGAATCGGAAATCTATTCCTTTTTTTGGCATTTATGGGTATTTTAAATACCATACCAGTGTGCAGTCGTGCTCAGGTTGTTTTTACACAAACAACTGATGCCGATTTTTCTGCTGGCTACCTTGATAATGTAGTAGTCGCAAGTAATAATGTTTATCTTGCATATAAAGCCACCGAAATTAATAATTGGATTACTGCAAATGACCTTCCTCAAACGCTAACCGGACATAAGGTTACACGTTGGAAAAACTACGTTTATCTGTCTGGCGGTTTCAACGGAACGAATTTTTCCGATATGGTATATCGGGCCACCATGCAAACCACAGGAAACAGCACATGGACAATTTACGACTCAATTCCGGATTCATTGGCCGATCATGCAATGGTGGCAAGCAATGAGTATATGTATATTTTAGGGGGCAGAAAGGGCGGAGCTCCAGTGGATAAAATTTATTATACAAAAATTAATTCTGACGGCACACTCGGAGATTGGACTGAAAGCTCAGTTACTTTACCCCAACCACTTTGGGGCCACACTGCAATATTTTTAAATGGTTTTATTTATGTGGTTGGAGGTACAAGCAGCACAGTTGAAAATACAGCAAACAATGCCGTATATTTTACAAAGATTGCGGGAATTAACGGAGATATTTCAGCCTTTACTGCTACTAATTCATTGCCGGAAGCACGAAATAAGCATTCAATGGTATGTTACGATAACCACCTTATAGTAATGGGTGGATATGACAATACCGGCACAAAATACAATACGGTTTATTATTCAGATTTAAACCTTAACGGAACATGTTCGGCATGGTCATCAGCAGCTGCACTCCCGGTGGATATAAGCAACCACTCTTCAACATGTAATAATGGTTGGATAACTGTAATAGGAGGAGAGGATACCGGAGGACTTAGTGATAAAATTTATTACGCCGATATAGACAATCTTAGTTCTTTAATATGGGTTACGGCTGCCGATATGTTAAATTTAGCTCGCAAAGATGGTGCTGCATATACATCCAACGGACAAATCGTTTTTGCCGGCGGCGAGAATATTTCCGGTGAACCTATTCATAATACAAGATATACAGCGGTTGACTTAGTTTTGGATGGTGTCCACAAAGGAAGTTTTTTGTCGTATCCTTTTTATCAATTGGGAGAAGAACGCGAAATTGTAAGCCTTACTTATGACATATATAGTAATATGTATAATGAATATAACCTTATATACAGGCTTGCGGGAGCGGATCAACAATGGGGAAGCTGGATTGAGGCAGGACAGGATAACCCTGTTATTGTCGGGCTGTACAAACAGTATATTCAGTATTTGATAAAATTCGATGGTACAGGTGATGATAACATTGTCCTCCATGATTTATCAGTAAATATTTCAGGATATACCCAGTTAACCGGAAGCCTGAACGCAATTGACACTTTAAAGTATGCCGATAGCCCTTTTTGGGCTACTACCGATATTTCATTTACCGGGGGGACACATGTTATAGAAGCCGGTGTTGAGATATTTTTCTCCACTAATACCGGATTAGAGATTGGCCAGGCAAATATGACCTTTGAAGGAACGGCATTAGATCCAATATTAATGACATCCTTTACTTCTGAAGCAGGAGTCTGGAACGGAGTTTATTTTAATACCAACAGCGATAATGGTGTTTCTTCACAATTGGATTATGTTACGATAGAAAAAGCCGGATATGGTACAAGGGATGCAAATTTTTATTGCGAAAATACTAATGAACCACTTTTGCAAAACTGTTTATTTACCTTGTCCGACGGACAAGGGGTAAGACTTAACAATGCTGATCTTTCTATTGACTTATGTAATTTTGAATTTAATACAGAAAATGGACTTTATTTGCAAAATTCAAATCCATCAGTATCAAATTGCAGCCTCTCAAACAATGGCATAGCGGGTATTCGATTTGCTGATTTGGGATCTTCTCCCAATTATTTTAATTGCGATATAAGCAATAATAAATACGGTATTTATTATTTCTCTCCCAATTATTCTTTCCCAACCGTTTCGGGAATAGCTACTTATAACAACACAATAAGCGGAATTGCCATGGACGGAGGAATTATTTCGAGCAACCAAACCTGGCCTTTTAATTCATTGGGATATGCAGTTTTGGGAGATGTAACCATTGCAAAAATTAATTCACATTCCAGATTAACAATTATGCCTGGAAATACAATATATTTTGACACGACAATTCAGCTTCAGGTGGGGAATTATATTTATTACAATCAAAATTATGGTGGGGAATTATTTGCCATTGGAACTGCCGACAGCCTGATTACTTTTACATCAATAAATGGACAGTCCGGAGGATGGGATGGAATTTATTTCCATAACGATAGTGATAGTTTCGAATCCATTTCAGAGTTAAAAAACTGTAGTATTCAAAATGGCAATTCCTATAACATTCGATGTGTAACCACATTGCAGCCACGAATTGACAGTTGTATTATCACCAACTCAATGAATCATGATATATATGTTCAGGATCCGAACAGCGTTCCACATATCACTGCTTCTACTTCTACTGTTTATGTTGACGGGGGAACTCAAAGCATCAATAAAACATGGTATAATTTCGGAGGTGGTGATTATGTTATTCTGAATGATATTATTGTTGCCAAACAAAACACAAATAGTACACTTACCATCGAACCGGGAATTACAGTAAAACTAGATACATCAGTAATTTTTCAAGTTGGTGATCAAACTTCTTATAACCAATTTCTTGGAGGGGAAATTATTGCTGAAGGTACAGCGGACAGTCTCATAACATTCACTTCACGCAACGGACTTGTTGGTGGATGGGATGGGATTTATTTCCATCCGTACAGCGATGATTATGGTGCGGCCTCATCAATGAAATACTGCACAGTTGAAAAGGGAAAAGATTATAATATCAAATCAAACGGGTCAACTGAACCGCGAATAGACTTATGTACAATCACAAATTCAGATGGCTATGATATTTATGCTGTTGCCCCCAATGATGTCCAGCATATAACAAATACTGTTTCAACCGTATATGTTGGCACCGGGGTCCAAAGCATCAATAAAACATGGTATAACTTCGGTGGCGAATACATTGTAGTTGGAGACATAATTATTGCCAAACAAAACACAAATAGTACACTTACCATCGAACCGGGAAATACTGTAAAACTAGATACATCAGTATTTATTCAAATTGGCCAACATTATTCCTATAATAATTTCCGAGGAGGGGAAATTATTGCAGAAGGTACAGCGGACAGTCTCATAACGTTCACTTCACTCAACGGACTTGTTGGTGGTTGGGATGGGATTTATTTCCATGATTATAGCGACAATTATGGTGCTTCCTCATCAATGAAATACTGCACAATTGAAAAGGGAAAAGATTATAATATCAAGTCAAACATATCTACTGAGCCGCGAATAGACT
>JAUVJI010000079.1 GCA_030596605.1 Bacteroidales bacterium | reverse complement strand
TTAAAACCCCAATATATTGAGAATGTAAAAAATCAAAAATAGGTATACTGCTGAATATTAGCTAATTAAAATTGTAGGTATGAATTATAGATTAGGGGTGAGGTATACATGAAAACCTGTGATTAAACAGAAAAACAAGTATCAATATACTTATAAATAAGGTTATTCCATAAAACAATAACCAGTATTGCTCATATTTTGTTGTAAGTTTTTCGTACCATCCCGGCCCACCGGTCAGTTCAACCGTCTTCCAAAAGTCGGGATATCCAAAGTCGTTCTGGCCAGACCAGTTAAATGCATAATATATATTGGCAGAATCCTGCATCATTTCCGATTGTATCATTTACTGAACCTGAATATGCCGCTGCACTTTCAAATAAAATATTCTGGCCAAAATCCTTCGGAACAGCCATGGTATCAGATTCCAAATATTTACGGTCTCCTTTTAAAACAACAGAATTATTATTAATATCCACGATAAACTGGTAATCGTTGATATCCATTTTATCTTTGCTATCGTTTTTAGTGTCAATATAAATTTCTATGGCATCATTCAAATGGTATTCCGGATATGGTGTATCTGGTGGAATTTCAGCAAATAAATGGTGATCTTGTACCAAAAAAGCGAAATATAAACTTTCCAAGTTCCAGCAAATCCATGTTTCTATCTTGTTTTTTGAAAGCGGAAGCCTGGTATTGGAATAATCATATTTTTCCTCGTAAAAGGTCATTATCTCATGGTCGCCAGCCTGGTGAAGAAAGGTCATTGTATCCTGGAATTCGTATTCAAAATATTTTTCCCAGTCCTTTAGGTTTCCATCTGCATGAATTGGTTTTGCTGTATAAGGAAGAGATATAGGAATTGAATCCCACGAAACACCTGCGAAAACAAATGAAGTTTGTAGCAAAACAATCAGCAGGTATATTGATTTACAAAGCATCTTCAATTTATAATGATTTAAATTTTGATTTTCGAATTATAAAGATAAAAAAATTATGGGATATCTCTCCTGTTGAATTGCCATATACTTATAATCAAACATATAAGGATTAATGATCCTAACACAATACTATTCAAAATAATATTATCCTGTTTGAACATTAAATTCTGGGGTTCATAATAAGAAAATATGTTAAATGGCTTTGTAAATTCTATTGAACTCCAAAGTTGCGATAAAAAATGTAACATATAAAAAATGAATGTTACAACGGCGCTGATGTTGCCTGCTTTACTCCCCGTTTTACTAAATGCTGCAATAAGCAAAGTATAGGTAAAAATCAAAACAAAAAGCATCCACAAGTTAAAACTGATTTGAAACATCTTTAGAAGGATTCCCATTGTAAGTTGATGAAAAAGTGCAATTGCAGAAAAAGATCCGATCAAAGCTGCCACAATGATTGCACACAATATTATACAACCTGAAAACCATAATGAAATAATCAAAGATTGCCGTTTAAAAGGATAAGCCAGTAATAGTTCCAGTGTTCCTGATTCCAACTCCCTTGAAATATGATGAACAGGAATGTTTATTGCATTAATAGCCAATACTGCCAATACCAAAGGATGGTTGAATCCAAAGGCTGCCGCACCATCCAATGAGAGCATATTAAAAAAACTATCATTCAGGAAAATTCGCATTTTTTCAGGTATCTGCTCCAGGATAGCGGAAATAATTGCCAGGGTATCGAAAGTGGTGACCAGGTATAAAATTAAAAACTGCAGCAAAGTGATAAAAACCATACTGAAGATGGCAAATCCCCTGTTGTTTCTCCAGATTAACCGAATATATCCCATCTTATTCATCTTCCTGATCCTTGTAAAAGTTTATAAAGACATCTTCCAGATTTGGCTCGGGAAATACAATATCTTTTAATGGCAAATCCGATAGTTTTTTCAGAAGTGATGTAATATCCTCCTCAATTAAAAACTCATATGTTAGTCCTTGCTGTTTTTGTAATTGAGCACCGGGTAATATAAAATTGTCTACCGGTTGTTTTAGTGTAATTTTAAGCTTACGATTCAACTTCTTTTTTAAATTCTCAATCGATTCTACTTTAACTAATTCCCCCTTGCGGATAATTGCCAGACGATGACAAACCTTTTCAACCTCTGATAAATTGTGAGACGAAAAAAATATAGTACAACCCTTGTTCTGGTATTCATTTAAAAGATCATAGAATTCTTCCTGCATTAATGGATCGAGGCCAATGGTTGGTTCATCAAGTATCAGTAATTCCGGATGATGAAAAAAAGCCTGGATGATACCCAGTTTCTGCAACATACCATGAGATAAATATTTGATCTTCCTATTGATGTCAGTATCTGATAATTCGAAACGATCAAATAGCCCTGATTCAATATGATGCGATATTTTTCGTAAATCAGCGCAAAGGTTTAGAAACTCTTTGCCAGTTAAATTTCCATATGCTGAAAAATTCCCTGGCAAATAACCACACTTCTGGCGGATTTCAAATGAATTAGCTTTTACTTCTTTACCAAATATCCTGATATTACCGTTAGTTGGCCGGAGCATATCAAGCAACAAACGGATGGTTGTTGTTTTGCCAGCGCCGTTTGGGCCAAGAAATCCGAAAATTTCACCACGGTTAACCTCGAAAGAGATATCATTAACTCCTATGGTTTTACCGTAATACTTGGTTAAATTTTCAATATGAATGACAGGGTTGCTCAACTTGAAAAATAAAATTATATCTATCGTTTATTCTTTAATCCATTTGCCGGATTGACTATAACCGTTCTCACATGTAATTTGATAAAAATACAAACCGGCAGGTATTTGCAAAGTGTTTACCTCTAACTCACCGGCATTATCATTGGACGAAAATATTTCATTACCCTGGAGACTATATAACTTTAAATCAAAATTATATTCGGTATCGATTCCGTTAATAAAGATTTGATTCTTTCCTGGATTTGGGAAAACTTTGAAAAATAAAGTATTTTCAGAAAACAAACCATGTTCTAAACTTTGACCCTTTTTGTAATTAAACACTGTATCAGTATTGCCAGGGTTATATCCACCTTCAGCCAGCACTTCATCCCAAAGCCTGATATGCCATCCGTTTTCATTCATGAAAGGATAGGGATCATAATTTCCACTATTTCCAGCTATTGTGTAAGAGTCATCACCAATACCATCACTTCCCGGCAGGTTTTGCCAGGGACCACTGAATTCATCTATACCTGAATAGTCTCCATAAAAATTACCACCTCCAAACCAAGGGTCAAAAGGCAGTTCATATCCATTGTGCCAGGTGTTACTGCATTCATCGTAAGCATTGGCTGTTACATTATCTTTGAGGATATTATGATAAAATGTGTTATTATTTGAAGAGTATATAACCTTTATTCCATATGGCATATTCCATGAAATTGTATTTCCTTTTATTGTGTTACTACTACAATAGTCTCTCATATAAATACCATGATCATCATTATTTAAAATCTTGTTACTATTAATAGTATTGTTACTTGAATAGTACATCAATATTCCTCCATCCCAGCTATTCTCTGAAATTATATTTCCTGAAATTATATTATTAGTGGAGTAACTCACTCCTATCCCTAATCTATTACCGTTTATGATATTACGACTTGCCAGACAAAAGTCAGAGGAACTCAGCCATATTCCACCATTATTGCAATTAATAACAATATTATCTATTATTTGAGTTTTTTCCGAATCCTTTGAGATTATTCCGTTATAACAGTTAATTACTTTGTTCCCTGTAACCTTACAAGCCATAGTTTCAAAAATATGAAAACCATTTCCTGATTCTCCACTATTTTGTATCGTAATACCGCTAATAAAAACAGAATCTGCAGTAATATACACCATTGTACCACTCCCTCCACCATCAATAATTGTTGAATCTACATCTGCACCAATAACGGTAATCTTTTTGTTTATATTAATATTCTCAGTGTAAATTCCATTAGCGATGTTGACAATTCCGCTTAAAGCTACCAGATTAACACCTAACTGTACACAATCAAAATGATCATACCCCCAGCCAGGTGTATTTTCATCAAAGTTATCATCCACATAAACTTCATCCGCTAAAGGGGGAAAACCAAATGGAAACATTAAAGGATAAGGATCTTGTACAATACCATTTATATAGTATGGAGTATCTCCGATTGAATCACTTCCTGGAATATTTTGATTTGGACCGGAAAAATTATCCACCCCGGAATAATCATCCCAGAAATTGCCACCTGAAGGATAATCATCATGCCAACTATTTGAGCAGCCATCAGCAGCATGTAATTTATTGTTGATCCAGTTATTATGGTAGATTTGATTGTTATTACAACCTCCACACATGCAGTCAGGTAAAATTATTCCCACATCGATATTCCCTGAAATTGTGTTCTCAATAATTGTATTGTAATTACATGCATGAAAATCTATCGCTGTTTCACAATTTGTGATGATGTTTCCAACTATTACATTATGTTCAGAATGATCAAATCTCGATCCCCAGCAACTCGAAAGAACATTTTCAATGATAATATTATAAAAGGAACCACTCAATTCTAGTCTACCGTAATTTTGTATTGTGTTGCCCGAAATTTCATTATAATTACAACTCAAATATAAGTTAAGACTACCATGATAAAAAGCATTATTTTCAATAGAGTTATGGTTAGATTGATCTAATTTTATTCCACCACTATTATCATTAAAATTATTTTCTGCAATGTGGTTAGATTCTACCATAAATAAATATATAGCTTCTTCCTCATGTGAACTAAAATTATTTCCAATTACACTATTTGCATTAGAATTAATTTTAATACCATAATCAAGACTATTGATTATATTGAAACCGGATATCGAAATCGAATCGGTTAATATTGTTATAACATCAGTGATGTTTTGCCCATCAATTATTGTTAAATCATAATCTTCGCCCACAAGTTCAATTCGTTTTTCAATTACAATGTTCTCATAGTAGATACCACTGTATACATATACAACCCCTCCTGCATCTATCGCTGTAATCCCGTGCTGTATCGTATCAAAACTATATATTCCCCAGCCTGGAGTGCCAGGATTAAAATCATCATCAATATAAACTGTATCAGTATCGATGGGAGTGAATTTATTTTCTTCAATTAGTCCGGTTGGATTACTTAAAAGTACCTGTATGAAAAGTAGGGATAAAATCATCAAAACGTTAACGGTTCTAAATATGGTTTTCATAACAACCGAAGATTTTTAGGTTCATCGATTTTATCCAAAGATAATAAAAAAGAAGGAAAACACTTATAAGAAACTTATCATAATCAATTTATACACTACTGCTTTTAACTGAAATACAAGGCAATGATTAAAAAGTGGCTAAGTATTCGTCAGACCACTGTGTCAAGGATTACACGGCAGAAGTGGTCAGACGAATCAGCAGGCTTACTCCGGTACCTGGCTTCCCTCTCCCAGATTAGGCAGCCAATAATCATTTTTATCCTGGTTGTTAATCTGTGTGTCTAAATTTAAATCGCTTGAGTAATATCCTGTTGTACCTGTTTGGCTTTCCCATAAAACAGACTTATCAGCTGGATCAATTAAACCACTTGCATCACTGTCGCCTGATCTCATGCCCCACATTCCTGATGCAAGGTTAACCTGCCCGGAATTATGCGCTTGATCCTGAGCGGTGGTAAAATCATAACTGTAAATACCACCGTTTTCAGTTATTGGATTAGCTGACATAATACCGAGATGGTTTCTGTGCCATATGACCACAAATAATGATTGAATGATTGAATGATTGAATGATAAAATAGAGAAACCATCCAAATCAACAACAGAACCATCATTTAAAATAAATGCCGCCTGCCGGGAAATCATGGATTCACCCGTTGCATATTCCGCCTGGGTTGCATCTCGTAATTCTATCAATACCCAATCAACAACATCGGTATTTGGAATAGAAGCTACACTTTCTGTTCCCGGATAATCCCACGGGGATGTATTAAAAGGCTGGTTTAATGGAAGAATATTATTCAGACCTGTATTCATATTTACTCCACTAAATGATCCTTCCAGAAAAATCTCAAGCTCAAGCTCAAATCCTTGTGGTATTAGGTTCTGACCTGTTCCGTTGGTTCCAGGTGAACCTAAATCAGTATAGGTTATTCCTGAATAGCTGGGCTCTCTTACTGTAGCCACATCCCAATTCTGGTAATCATTATTATCATCATTTTTACTCCCGGTAAAGATCATTGAAGCACCATTGGGATCAGGCCAGTTTGTACCGCCATCGTATTCAACACGGTCAATTTCTTCTTCGTCCGGATTAAAAAGAACAATCTCATCTGCTCCATTTGCTATGAAAAAATTACTGTATTCGTAATTACAAACATAATTTCCATTTATACCCGGATCGGATTTTAATCCCAGAGTAACAAATCCATTCGGGGGAACGATGAGGCTACTTAATATTTTAATCGAATCATAATCATTGTCTTTTATATACCAGCCATACATATCAATTGGACTGTTATTCGGATTAAACACTTCAAACCACTCACCATTTTCATCCAGAACAGATGATGGATTTTGCATTATTTCCGTAACCATCAAATCACCTATAGTTTCTTCGGTTACCATAATATAATCAATAGCTATGGTTTCATCTGTTCCACCAGAATTAGAAACACTTAAACTCACATCAAATATTCCAGCTGTGTTATAGGTAACAGTTGGATTTTGATCAGAAGATGATGGGGGAGTTCCTCCTTCAAAAATCCAAAGCCAGGAAGTGGGATTATTTGTAGAAAGATCAGTGAAGTTAATGCTTTCACCAGTAAATATTTCGGTTTGATTTACTGTAAAAGACGCTACAGGCGGGAAACCACATTCGGAAAATCCCGGTGTTGCATAAATTGGATTACCATCGTCATTATTAGTAACAAAATTTTGTGACGCAATCCAATTGCCCCCAAGCGAATTATCAGAATTAGGATCGCACAAAACCAATGAAGGTCCACCACCATCAGGTTCGGTTGGCCATGGAGATGAATCATCGTATTGCACAGCATCAATTATTAATCCCGAACCATTTTTAAGTTCTATCAACTCCCCTCCGTTGCTCAGTCCACCGCTTGTCCATTGCAAGGCAGTTACTCCAAAAGTGTTTAACATTGCCTGGGAATTAACTGCTACGGTAACAAATTCTCCGGGATGAAGAATAGTTGAAGGAAAAGTATATTCAATCCCTGATGAGAAATAATACCCTCCAAGATTTTCAAGTTCAAAACCATTGTTGTACAATTCTATAAATTCCAGTGAGTCAGTCCCGGCTTCAGGGGGATTATACATGATCTCTGTAATTACTATATTGGATAAAGTTGTATCAATAGTAGCACTTACTTTCAAATCGCAAATAACCGGTAAATGATCCGACATATAATACAACGCATAGGTTACCGAATCAGGAATATTTGGATTTAAGGGAAGGTCAACCAAAGCATCATTGTAATGATTTCCATCGTTACCAAATGCTTCACAGGTACCTGCCATATATTCCACTTTATTCGTTCCGTTCAACACATCATCAGAAAACAAAATAAAATCAAAGCGATCATCCATTCCACCTGTTGAACCACCTCCAAAGCTGGCAGTTCGGGTACTTTGTGTATGATAAAAACGATATGAATAATTAGTGTGCCATTCAGCGGCAGGTAACGGATCATTTAAAGGATAATTACCATCATTGATGAGTGCCTGATAAGCCGGTTCAGCATTGGTATAAAAATTCATATCACCGCCAAAAAAAATATTTTCTGCATTAGTAATATTATCCAAGCGAGCCAGAAATGAATTTACTTCTGAAAGTCTTTGAAGAGAATCATCAGGAAAGGCTTTTAAGTGGGCAGAGTAAAAATAAAAGAAAATCGTATCTCCTCCGGAGGCTAAGTCATCGGACTTATAATACAATACATACTCGTTAATGTGTCTTAGTACCGTTGGAATATACCATTGTGAATAAAGAGCAAGTTTATCACTGTTATAAAACAACATATTATCGGTATCAGGGCCATTCGTATAAGAAGCTTTTTGATAATGAGTTGTGCCATAAACATTCAGAGCATCGTTTAAAAGTGTAACAGCGCCTGCATCGCTGGTTAATTCATTTATCAAAATAATATCTGCCTGGACATACATATTAACGGTACGGAAATTATCTTCCCGGTTGGGATCTCCCCCATCAGGATAATTGAGAGTGTTGTAATACATTACTTTCAGGTAGTCAACTTGCGAATAAAGCTGAATTGAGGTATTACAAAAAAATAGTACAAATAATAAAGAAATTGAAATATTCAGTTTTTTCATCAAGAATGGTATTAATGGTTACAAAAGTAATTAATTAAGAGGATTCAACTTTGACGTAAAAATGGTATTATTTTGCCGTTAAATGTCCTTTGTAGTGGCTTTTTTTGATCGCCATGTAATAGAATAAATAATAAAAATAATGATCAATTATCTACAAGGGAGATAATGTCCGATTTAGGAAAATGAAATATTAAACCAGTATTTTATTGGGCAACTGTTTACTATTCAGAACCAATACTGACATTTTTTAAGGTGAGATCATATACCACTCCTTTATCTGTCCACATGGCTGTTAATATCTTTTTCTTAGCTTTTGTTATATCCCTTTCTACTACCCATTTTAGTTCTGTTTCTCCACCAATATATTTAAATTGAAGTTCACATATCACTTCTCCGGTTTTCATTTCCTGATTAGTGGCCTTAGTACTTAACCAGGTTAATATTATTACATCCTTTTCATAATTCAAATTATTCATCCATTCATAATGTGGAAAATCTTCATGATAGTTTGTAATATCAACTGGGGTTAATACTTCCGGATCATATTGAAAAAACCATTGAAAAGTGGAAACTTCATCGTCAATTACATCACATTTTATCTGAAAGTTTACAATACTTTCAGGATTGACCGGATCTGCTGCTTCAACACTTAGGGTTGCTGTTTGCCCCATTACCATTCCCGAACCCACAAATAACATTACTAAACTTAAAATCAGATTTTTCATTTGATAAATTTTTAATTTGTTTTTCTTTTTATAACCGAATTTATTTAACAGGTTTTAAAATTATACCTTTATTTTTTCTTCCATCTATCTTCACCACGGCCGGATTTGCAAAACGAATATGCCTGATAAACTCATCTTCATATTCGGCATCAAAATTACTCAAAAAATCCAAATCATAAAAACCATCTTCTATATAAGGATTAATTGTGAAATATCCAACCCTGAATGATGTCAGGTTTTGGAAAAAATGAGTCCCCTGGCTGGGGTCAATCCTGTAATTCTCCAACCCAGACTCAACAATAACCCTTGCTGCTGAAATTTGAGGCCATTTTACCGGAATACCCAACCACGGATCAGTTGACCCCCAGCGGCCCGGACCAATCAAAATATAGTTTTTATTCTCCTTTAGAAAAACTGAATTTAATTTTCCAACATCCTCTGCTATCAAAGCATTTTTTGATGAATCAAATGAATCAGGTTTAACATACACCAAATCAGTCAGATTATCTATAATTCCATTTCCAAGAGCAGAATTTGAGGTAATAATACTAATTTTATTTTTAACGTCATCCAGGTTAACAACCATCGTCTCCCTGTTATCTACAATAGGCCTGATCTGTAACAAATTAAAAACCCCCGGTTCATCTTTATGTCTGCTCAGGTTTACTGCAAATTCAATTTCAACAGGCTTATTAATTTCCTTCTGTCCTATTTTTAGGGCATTATCCAGGATTTCAGCAAGGGGAAACACTTTATGTTGTAATATATTAGCAAAAGTGATAACCTTTTTACCTTCATACTGCACACCATCCCTAAGTACGCTATTATTAAAATCAAACGTTGATGCAATTTGTCCGATCGATCCATCTTTTTCAGCTTCTTTGATTTTTAATTGTAACAAATTAGCACCATCATCAACCGATGGTTTAAAGCTTGAAGATGCCAGATCAAGTGCATAAAAAATACGCTGTGTTTCTCCCAAAGCCATTTCAGGAGAGGTTAACTGCAGAATTTTGTTGGGATATTTTGGGGAGAAGCGTAACGTCAATCCTCCGTCAACAATATATTTACCAAGACCCAATGCAACATTTGCAATACCATCTTCCGGTTTCTCAGGTTCGATGGGATAAAAATTAATAGATCGGGCAACTCCAGAAAATGATGGATAAAATTTGTTATTATACCGCTCACCACAAACTTCCTGTAACACTATGGCCATTTTTTCTTCGTCAATTATATTTAAGGTTGCTGACATATAAGCTTTGCTATCCTTATAAAAAGCAGAAGCATAAACACCCTTAATTGCGTCAGAAAGCATTTCAATCATTCTACGTTCATCGTTCCTTGCAAAAGGAATCATATATGTTGAGTAAATTCCGGCAAAAGGCTGATAATGCGAATCTTCCACAAGACTAGATGAACGAACAGCTACAGGATTATTGATAACAGATATAAAGGCATACAAATCTTCATGTATTCTGAAAGGCAACCTTGCTTCAACAAACTTTTCAAGAATTTCCTGATCAGAATAATCGGTGGATAAAGCAATCTTATACAGATCGTTTTCCTCCATAAATTCATCAAAAACGTCAGTGCATAAAACCACAGTTCGGGGGATGGTTACAATTACATTCTTATATTTATCAAAAATTTTGTTGCGCATAATGAGGGCGTCAAGAAAGGCCAAACCCCTTGCTTTTCCACCAATTGATCCATCACCAATCCGTGTAAAAGTAAAATATTCGTCAAAGCTATCTCTGTAAAACTCAGCTATTATCCCACGTGCCTTGTTGAGCCTGAAACTGGCAATGGCATCAAACATAAATTTCCTGACTTCATCCAGGTCTTTAAAATCTTCCACTCTTAAGTCCCTTATCAAGTCAGCGAGAGGAAAGAGCGCTCTTGCACGAAACCACTTTGAAAAATGATTTCGGGTAATGTGGTATTCAAGCGATTTATCGGGAATCTGAAATAATATTTCCTGAAATGATTTTAAATCAGAAGCACGCATCACCTCCCTCCCTGTTCCAGGATCTTCAAAAACAAAATCTCCAAAAGCAAAATATTCAAAAATAAAATTTCTTAATTCCAGCGAAAGTGTTTTCGAATGTTTATTTATAAATCCGACTTTTATTTCCTTGGCGAGTTTTTCACTTTCTGAATCTGAAGACTGAAGTAGCAAAGGTATATACTTATCATTCTGCTTTATTTTTGTACAAAATTTTATTCCCGCATTATTATCAATTTTTCCGTAACGCTTATAACTCAAATCGGTGATGACACCAAGCATATTATTTTTATATTTTTCATAAATCCCGATTGCTTCTTCATAAGTGGTTGCCAAAAGAATTTTCGGCCGCCCTCTCATCCGAAGCATCTTCTGGTGTTCATTCAATCCTTCTGTCATAAACTTCAGGGATTGTTTGAAAATAATTTTGTAGATATTGGGCAGGTAACTCGAATAAAACCGGATTGAATCTTCAACAAGCAGGATTGTTTGAACGCCAACTTCCTTAACATCATTTTCAACATTCATCTTATCTTCAATCAGTTTGATGATTGCCAGTAGAATATCAGCATTACCAAGCCAGCTAAAGATATAGTCAATGGCTCCCATATCATCCTGGCTAACCTTTAAGGACACATTTCTTGAAAAGGGGGTTAAAACTACAATAGGAATTCTCTGGTATTCTTTTTTTATTTTTTCAGCAATCCCAAATGTATCGGTTTCATCGGCACTCAGCATTGTAATAATCAGGTCAATATGTTCTTCTTTCAGCTTTTCAAATGCTTCTTTCTCAGAACCAGCTAAAATAAATCGTGGCGGATACCTCAAATTAAGCGATACATATTCATTAAATATTTGTTCGTCAATCCTTCCGTCATCTTCAAGTATAAAAGCATCATATGCACTTGATATAAGCAATACATGATATATCCGTTTCCGCATCAAAGCGTTAAACGAAGTATCGCTAAAATAATATTTAGGCGCTCTTAGTGGATTTGGATTATACATCTTTAATATTCTGCATAAAAACTAATTACTACAAAAATAAGAATAATAAGCAGCTTGGAAAGAAAACAAATAATGTAACTTATCAGTGTTCTGTGAATCAATAAAGAAAGGACTTTTTGGAAACCTTTCTTTTCTTTGTGTCACTTTGTGCTCCTTTGAGTAACTTTGTGTAATAGCTGTGTCACAAAGAATTCACAAAGAAGAAACTGAGTTTCACAGAGAAAGCTTATTATTAAATCGAATTTTTGACACTGATTAGTTATCAAATAATTTACTAAATTTGGGAGACAAGAAAAAGGAGGCCATTATGAATAAATCAAAATTATTTTCGCAACAACAATTTCACAATGTATTTGATAAATATTTCAATGAGATGCTGCACGACCGAAAGACAAAGATCACTGAAACCGGCCCGTATATTTCGATTTCACGTGATTTTGGTTGTATGGCAAATGTCATTGCTCAGAAGCTTGCGAAAGAATTAACAAAACGAAATAAAGCCCAGGGAATTAAAAAAGAATGGAAATGGATCAATAAGGTAATATTGGAAGAATCGGCCAAAGCTTTGGAATTAAGCCCCTCGAAAATTGAATATGTTTTCCAATCGCGAAAAAAAACCATGATGGATGAAATTGTTAGCGCCATGTCGACACGGTATTATAAGAGCGATAAAAAAATACGGAAAACAATCATTGAAGTCATCAGATCAATAGCGAAAACCGGACACGTAATAATAGTTGGCCGGGGTGGAATTGCTTTCAAAAAAGACAACCCTAAATCTTTGCATATAAAACTCACAGCCCCAATTGAATGGAGAATAGATAGAATTAGCAAGAATTATAAAAAAAGCCGGAAAGAAGCGTTAAAGTATATTCAGGAGGTTGACCTGGAAAGAAAATTCCTGATTGATAGTTTTTTAGGGGTGGATACGGATTGTTCGGTTTTTGATATAATATTCAACAGGCAATCCATGAAGGATGATGAAATTATTTCCACCATCCTGAATATTATGGACAAACGAAAACTTCTTAAGTAACTTAATTTACTTTATACTTAAATTGAACCTTAGCGAGGTCTTCATTTGCTTTTACAATCTTTTCTTTTAGGTCGTTTTTAAACTTTTTGACCTTGCCTGCAATTACCTTATCTGAACTGGCAAGAATTTGTGCCGCAAGAATGGCAGCATTTTTTGCTCCATTTATTCCAACGGTAGCAACAGGAATTCCAGGGGGCATCTGAACAATCGAAAGTAAGGCATCCATTCCGTCAAGTGTAGCTTTGATGGGCACACCAATTACCGGCAATGGAGTCATAGCTGCAATAACACCAGGCAAATGAGCAGCCATACCGGCTCCGGCAATGATCACCCGAATGCCCCTGTCTTCAGCAGACTTTGCAAATTCTTCCACCTTCTCAGGTGTACGGTGTGCTGAAAGGGCGTTCATTTCAAATGGAATTTCCATTTCATCGAAAAATTTGGCGGCAGCTTCCATTACATTTAAATCGGAAGTACTACCCATGATAATGCTTACTTTTGGCTCCATAATTAAATCAGAATATTTAGTCTTTTGCAAAATTACATAATTTGTAACTAAACGGAAATTTGTTGTACCCACAATTTAAATCGCTACTCAATATCTTATTATCTTTGTATCACTTAAACAACAATTATATGAAAACCATTAAGGTTCACGATAAACAATTTTCTATATTTATTGGTTCTGAAGAGATCGATAAATCGGTTTCGCAAATCGCTGAAAAAATCAACAATGATTTAAAAGGGAAAAATCCACTTTTTTTGGTGGTGCTCAATGGCGCCTTTATTTTTGCTTCTGATCTGTTGAAAAAAGTTAACATACCTTGTGAAATTTCTTTTGTAAAGTTATCATCATATATTGGCACAAAAACAACTTCTGTTGTTCGTGAACTGATTGGACTGGATGAAGTTTTAACAGGTAGGACAGTTGTTATCATCGAAGATATTATCGATACGGGGATAACAATGGGTGTAACAACGGAAAAACTTAAAAAACTCGAAGCATCTGAAGTTTATATTGCGACATTATTATTTAAACCTGATGCTTTCCGAATGAATTATGATATCGATTATATTGGAATGAAAATTCCCAACGACTTTATTGTGGGTTATGGACTGGATTATGACGGACATGGAAGAAACTTTCCAGACATTTATAAAATAATCGAAAATTAAATATTGTTTTTGGGGTTTATGATGTGGATCAGAAAATAGATTTATGGGCAATCCAAATTTTGTAGATTATGTAAAGATAAATTGCAGATCAGGAAAAGGTGGTGCCGGATCGGCACATTTTTTCCGGAGCAGGCAAAACCCGAGGGGTGGACCTGATGGTGGTGACGGAGGCAGGGGGGGCCACATTATCTTAAAAGGAAACCAGCAATTGTGGACATTGCTTCACTTAAAATATACCAAGCACGTTAAAGCAGAAAGCGGACAACCAGGCAGCAAAAGCCTTAAAACAGGTGCAAGTGGAAAGGACTATATTGTTGAGGTACCTTTAGGAACAGTGGCCAGGAATGCCGACACCAATGATTTTCAGTGTGAGATAACAGAAAATGGACAAATACATATCCTTGTTCAGGGAGGTCGGGGTGGCCTGGGTAATGATCATTTTAAGTCGTCCACAAACCGAGCGCCAAAATACGCACAGCCAGGTGAATCCGGAATGGAAGAATGGCATATACTGGAGCTAAAATTGCTGGCTGATGTTGGTTTGGTTGGATTTCCAAATGCCGGCAAATCTACCTTGCTATCTGTAATATCTGCAGCAAAACCAGAAATAGCCGATTATCCATTCACGACTTTAACCCCGAATTTAGGACTTGTGAAGTACAGGGACTACCGTTCATTTGTTGTAGCTGATATCCCCGGGATCATAGAAGGAGCGCATGAAGGGAAAGGTTTGGGATTGAGGTTTTTAAGGCACATTGAAAGAAATTCCATTTTGCTTTTCATGATACCTGCCGACAGTAAGAATATCAAAGATGAATATGAAATACTGCTTAAGGAATTGAGGCAATACAATCCGGAACTACTTGATAAATCAAAATTACTTGCTGTTACAAAATCCGACCTTTTGGATGATGAGTTAAAAAGTGAACTGAAAAAGGAATTACCGGATCTGTCTTATGTTTTTATCTCCTCCATTGCCAATACAGGTTTGATGGAATTAAAAGATTTGATTTGGCAAGAATTAAATAAATAAACAGCTGCTTCGGATTAGCTGCCCGCTCGTCATCGCTCAAATCCGAAAGAGCAGTGGCAATTTATTTATTCTTACATTTAAGCATTTATATATTTCTGTTAAATTCGCAGTAATTCCGTAATTTGTAAATATGATAGAACAACTTATAAGATGGGACACACAAGTTTTCCTCTTCCTGAACGGATGTCACAACGAATTTTGGGATTTCATCATGTACTGGGCAAGCAATAAGTTTGTGTGGATACCTTTATATGCTTTTCTGCTTTATTTAATCATTAAGAAATTTAAAAAAGAAACCGTTTGGATTTTGATTGCGGTAGTAGTTCTTGCAGTACTTAGCGATCAGTTATCAGTTGCTTTTAAGAATATATTTGAGAGATTAAGGCCATGCCATGATCCTGATCTGGAAGGATTGGTTCATATGGTTAAAAACAAATGTGGAGGAAATTTTGGATTTGTATCTTCACATGCAAGCAATCATTTTTCACTGGCTGTATTCCTTTCAATACTGTTTTTTAAAAAAATCAAATACTTTATTTTTTCCATTTTATTTTGGGCGGCTTTTATTTCATATAGCCGGATCTACCTCGGAGTCCATTACCCCGGAGATGTAATCTTTGGAGCCATTTCAGGAACCCTGATCGGATTTCTGATTGGAAAGGCATATAAACTCATTCAGCGAAGATATTTTGTTAAATAGCCTTTTTTAAAGCCTCAAGAAACCATTGGGGCGCCTTTACCGGTTTATAATTCTCTTTTGAAATAAATACAAGGGTTGTGTCTGCTTTATTGATAAGTTCTCCATTTTGATTGTATATTTCATACTCAAAATCCATTCGGGTTTCCGGCAGGGATTTTATATATGTCTTTATGGTCAGCAGATCATCATATTTGGCTGGACGGATGTATTTGATATTCATTGACAATACCGGCATGATAACGCCTCTCTCTTCCATCTCCCTGTATGTATGACCTATCTGCCGCATGGATGAAACCCTGCCCAGTTCATAATACTGGGCGTAATTACCATAATAAACATAACCTGCCTGGTCAGTTTCCGAATATCTTACCCTAACTTTAGTTTCTGCAACAATCATTCACATTTAAAATTAATCCAAATCCAAATATTGAACTTCTAACCCTCTAACTCTAAACTCCATGCCCTTTGCCCCCCTAATATCCGTAAGCTCTACCTTCCAGCTTCTCAACAAAAACCTTAAATACCTTCACATCCTTAACGGCCGGATCACTATAAGAAAATTCCTTTTTTGTATATTGGCTCATAATAATATTAAGCGCCTCTATTTTCTGATTGGAATTTTCAACAAATTCAACTTTACCAAAAGCCAGAACACTTCTGTATTTCATACTATAGCTGCAGGCCATATTTTCACTTTGCCATCTTAGCAAATGATCGGTACTGAAGGAGACACATACATTATTATTCTTTTCGAGTATATCAATTTTCTTTCCGGTTTTTGATGAATGCAGATAGATACAATTATCCTTATAACCAAAATTCATCGGGATGACATAGGGTTTATTTTCTTCATCTACCATAGCAACATAACACACCTCGCATTTCCCTATTATTCTCTCTATTTCTTCCTTTAAACCAATTATCCTGTTTTTCATGAATACTTTTTTTTATCGTTGTTCCCTATTCCCAATAAATAAGATATGAATGATAAAATAATACTAAAAATCAAAGCCCACCAAAAACCATCCACGATAAATCCCGTAATGAATTCTCCTGCAATCAAAATGATTATCGCATTAATAACCAGTAAAAAAAGGCCAAATGTTATTACTGTAATGGGAATGGTTAAAATAACCAGAATTGGTTTTAATATACTATTCAGGATTGCCAGGACAAATGCGACCAGTATTGCAGAAAGGAAGTTTTCTATGTGTACTCCGGGCAGCAGGTAAGAAGTTAATATAACAGCTATTGCACTGACTAATATCCTTAATAGAAAATTCATAATGCTGAAAATCTTTAACTTTTCCAAAAATATAAAATTTATTGTTACGGTGAATTTTAGATTCTATTCAAAGATATCCTTTTCGTTATTCTCTATCGAGATTTAACCGCAATGTACGCAATGTTTTGCGCAACGTTTCGCAATGTTTTTCAAAATATTTGAGATTTGCTATTTTCAACCTGACAGGTCTCTGCCGCACAAACTCACCTCAAGCTGACAGGTTTTGCCCAAATCTGAAAGAGCTCCAGTTTCTTTGGAGGAGTTATGAGTTTAGAGTTCCTGGTTCTGAGTTAAAATTTATTTGGAGGCAAACCGAAGACAAGCTGATGTAATTCTTACCAATGCAGAAAATGAATCAATTACTCAGAAAATTCAATTATTGGAAAAGGAAAAAGAACTTCAGGAAGAAAGGGCGCAACGTTCTATCCTTTTCTTAATTGGATCGGGAATTTTAGTTGTACTTATTATAATAATAGCCATATTATTTATCAGGCAAAAAAAATCAAGGATCGAACAGGAAAAAACAAACCTGCAGCAAAAACTGCTTCGTTCCCAGATGAATCCGCATTTCGTATTTAATTCACTTTCCAGTATCCAGGGATTCATCACTGAAAAAGATCCAAAAACTGCCAGCAGATATCTTTCACGGTTTGCAAAGCTGATAAGGAATATACTGGATAGTTCGGTCGAAGAATTTATTCCATTGGCAGAAGAGATTGCAAGCATTGAAAATTACCTTGAGCTTCAAAAGGTAAGGTATGAAGGTAAGTTTGATTATACAATTGAAGTTGATGAAAATATTGACATTGAGACAATGACCTTACCACCCATGCTGGCACAGCCTTTTATCGAAAACTCAATAGAACATGGATTTAAACACAAAAAAAGTAAAGGCATCATAAAAATCCGGTTCGGATTAAAAAACAACCTGATCAGGTTTGAAGTGAAAGATGATGGCATTGGCAGGGAAAAGGCAATGGAGATTTTAAAAGAACAAAATAAAGGCCACCGCTCCATGGCAACAGATATAACCCGTGAGTGCCTGCAGGTTTTAAATAAAAGACTCAGTCGAAAAATCAATCTTGTAATTACTGATCTGAAAGATGATAAAGGAAATCCGGCCGGAACCAAGGTGACTTTTGATATTCCTTTTAAAAATTGATTTGTCCGAAATAAAATGCTGGAATGTGTAAGACAAGGAAATGTTCCTACAGAAAATAGTGTTGTATATTTTTACATTTGAGCTTAAATGATCCTATACATTATTACAATTATCTGGCAATTAATGTTTGGATATATTACATTTAGCATGCAAAATATATTTGGATATATGACAAATTTATTAAATACCTTAATTCCGCAAGGAATTATTAATAGTAAACGATAAGTTGTTGAAAAATAAGACCTGCAATCACTTGCAGGTCTCGTGTTTTTTCACCTATTTAGGTGTATGCTCAAAAACACAAAAACA
>JAUVJI010000113.1 GCA_030596605.1 Bacteroidales bacterium | reverse complement strand
CTCCAGTTTGAGAGGGTCAACATTTATCTGAACTTCTCTTTCATTCAGTCCGGAAATTTCAACTTTGGAAATTTCAAATACACTTTCAATCTCATCTTCCAGGTATTCGGCATAATATTTTAATTCATTTACACTATATTCACCTGACAGGTTAATATTGATGATAGGAAATTCTGAGAAATCAATATCGGAAATCATTGGGTCATCAAGCAAATCGTTGGGTAATTCCCTTTTCGCTTTGTCTACCGCATCACGAACTTCCTGTAGCGCTTGATTTATTTCAATACCGGTATTAAATTCCACAAAAATGACCGATGCATCTTGTAATGAATTGGAGGTGATCTCTTTTATTCCCCTGATCGATTCCAGCTCTTTTTCAATTGGCCGGGTTATCAGGTTTTCAATATCAATGGGTGGATTACCGTAATACATGGTTTGAACCATGACCATTGGAATATAAATATCAGGAAACAATTCCTTGGGTAATGATCGATAGCTATAAAATCCAAATACCAATAATAGAACGAGTAAAAGGAAGATCGTATTTTTATTTTTTAATGCAAATGTGGTAAGTTTAAATTCACGACTTACCTTATCTTCACTATTGAATTGTTTTTCCATTAATAATTATTTATCAAAATTTATGGTTTTTTAAATACCCAGGAATGAAAAATATAATCAATCATACTTTAATCAACTATTTCTAATTTACTCCCATTTGAAACCTGGTTGTAACCGTTTACTATCACCCTGTCGCCTACCGATAAACCTGTTGTAACCATAGTTAAATCCATATACGACATACCTGTTTCGATGTATACTTTATTGGCTGTATTATCATCATTGGCAACAAATACATACGATCCCTTCAGGTCTTGCTTAACGATGATGGATGACACCAGTAATGCATTTTCCGAAGTATAATCATTGATTTTTATGCGGGCCAGCACATTGGGTTTAATCTGATCGTTTATGTTTTTTATTTTTAGTTGCACTTTAAATGTCCTGTTGGCCGATTTAACTACATTCCCGATGCGATGAACCGGAACTTCCATAACTATATCGGGGTATGATGGAAATTCAAGTATTACCATTTCTCCCTTTTTTACTTTGGTAATATAGGCTTCAGATACATCGGCATTTACAAACAAATCGTTTAAGTTCACAAGTTGGATCATCAGTACGCCGGGTATGGCAAGTTCTCCTTCTTTAACTATCACTTCATCAATAATACCATCTATCGGGGCTTTTATCATGGCCATATCAATCTGAGCCTGTAGCGTTTCAAGCCTGCTTTCAAGCGCTTCCTTATTATTTTTGGCCTGTAGATAATCTAATTCCGAACCGATGTTCTTTTCCCACAGTTGGGTTTGTTTTTCATAAACAATATTTGCAAGTTCAAGAGAAGTTTCAACTTCCTTTAAAGTACTTTCGGTAACACTGCTATTAATTTTGATCAGTAACTGTCCTTTTTTTACATGCTGGCCCTCTTTGACATAAATTTCTTTTACCTGGCCATTGATCTCAGGGCTTATATAAGCGGCATTAATGGCTTCAACTACTCCATTTACTTCGATATAATGATTGAATTCTTCAAAGGTTAGTTTTTTAATGGCTACCGGAGTACCTTGAACAGATTCATCCGAATAGCTTTGCAGATCTTTTTCAAGTTCATTAATTTTTTTGTTGAGTTCAATAACCTGTTTTTTGTATTCAGAAATCTGGTTTTGAATTTCGTCTGTACTGCCAGGATTATCAACTTTACTGCTGCACGCTGTTAGAATACCAACTAACAATACAAATAAGATTTTTTTCATCAGATAAATATTTTGTTTATTCTTTTATTATTTCGATTAACTCAATTGAATATATCAATGTTGAACCAGGCGGTATCACATTGGCAAATGTTAAGTCACCGTAGGCCAGTTCAGGTGGAATATATAATTCGCATATAGTACCAACTTTCATTAATTGAATCCCTTCAGAAAGGCCAATAATTACATTATTCAATCTAATTCCTGCCGGCCCCCTGTCGTATGACATATCAAATACTGTCCTGTCGATAAACATGGCCCGGTAGTGTACATTAACACTGTCAGTCGGTGAAGGATTAGATCCTGTTCCATCTTTTAAAATTTTATACTGCAAACCATTGGGCAATTCCACCACCCCTTCTACTAATTTGTTTTCAATCAGGAATTCTTTTCCATCTTCCTTATTTGTTTCAAGGAATATCTTCCCCTCTTCCTCTATTCGGGACTTTAATTCTTCATTAAAATCATCAACAATTTTATTTTTTAAAGAATCATCCAATAGACTGTTATCATTCAAACCATCTACCAGTCCTTTATAAACAGCTTCAGGTATTGCTTCGATTTTTTCTTCCCTTATCCCAATTCCATAATCGAGGCCAATAATGTAACTAATGGTATCCATACGGGTTTGTAGCTCAATTTTGTCAATATCCTTTATGGAGGGTGAGCATTGCATCAAAAGGATTGAGCAACCTGACAAAAGAAAAATAATATAGCCATTCTTTTTCATTGATTGGTTTTACAGTATTAGTAATTTACTTTCGTAAGTTCTTTCTCAACTTCAGATTTTTTATTCAATAAATCGAGAATGGAAGTCAGGTAATCAATTTGTGCAGTTAAAAATTGGTTATAGGTTTGAGATAATTCTAAACTTGATGATAACCCTTCACTGTACTTGATTTCCGTTTTTTGATAAATCTTTTCCGCATTGTCTCTGGACATATTTTTATTCATATATATAAGGTAAGCATTGTTAAAATTTGCTTTTGCTGTCCTGACTTTGAGCGAAAGGCCTTGTTTCAACTGATCATCCATAATGTTTATTTTCTGGAGTTCAAGTTTGGCCTGCTGAACTTTGTATTTTCTGTTGCCACTGCTAAATATGGGAATGTCAAGTTGAACACCAAGAAACTGACTTGTATACCAATTTTGATCTGATGCTGTGAAATTAAATTTGTCGCGCATAGCATCCTCCTGATAGGCATAATATCCCATCAATGTTGGATAGTATTCCGATTTTTTAAGCTTTAGCTGAAGAACAGCCATTTTTTCCTGGTCTTTTAGCATTTTATAATCAATGTGGTCATTGTAGTTAAATGTAGTATTCAATAAATAATTTCTATTGACTTCTGCCAGCAGGTCATTTAAACTTTCAGTAGCTTCAATTTCTTCATCTGCTTTAATACCCATCTGATATTTCAGCATATTGTTAGCTATTTCAAGCTGGTTATCAATATTTGTTATGGTAGTTTCCATATCTGATATCAATAATTTTAGCTGGTCCACATCCGTGTCTTCCAAAAAACCGCTTTTATAATATTCTTCAGTTTCATAAAGCATTTTGTTGAGACTGGCCAATGTACTGTCGAAAACCTTCTTATTTTCTTGTAAAATAATGACCGGATAATATGACCTTGCAATGGCATCCTTAATTTCAATTTCACTTTTTTGAAGACTTCCTTCAATTAACCCGACATATGCTTTGGATGCCATTACACCAACAATATACTGGCCACTGAAAATTAATTGAGATAATTCAGCACCAAGGGTTGCATTATGCTTAGTCCCGAATTGTGCCTCGAAATATTGAGTTCCTTCAGGAACATCCACGATAGGCTCTAAACCATAAATATTATCATTAACTCCCATTATAGCCGGGGTTAAGAAATCAGGCATCAGTGTTGTTGGAATATCAATATAATAATTATAATTTGCTTTTGCATTGATCTGTGGTAAACCGAGAGCAAGGTTTTCTTTTACCCTTTTCTCCGCTATTTTCACATCGATGCCGGCATTTTTAATGTCATAATTATTTTCCAGGGCATATTGTTGAGCCTCTTTAAGTGAAAATGATTTTATCTCCTGGGCAATGGACTGTAAATTCACTAAGTGTAACAGAATAAATCCGACTATTAAAATTCTTTTGATCATATGTTATTATAAATTGAAGTTTAACTTTGCTTTTTGTTTTTCGAAATATTTGATCCCTTTTTCATTGGCGATACCCCTGATATGATTTTCAAACATGACCTCAAATATTTTTTCAAATGAGTATTTTTTCATTGTTTCACCTAAGGCGAAATGAAAATCTTCTATATTTTTAAAATACAATTGTGCAATAATGTCCTTGTTAAGGTCCTGACGATACAATCCTTCTTTTATTCCCTGATCCATGTTTTTTCGAATGGAATTGGTTATCAATACTTTCCTGTCTGAGGTTGATTTTTCAAAAACATGAGGATAATATTTTCGCATTTCAAAACTTATTATAGGATTTATCTGAGTGAACAATTTTCCAGGTATTTTGCTCATTTCGAGCAGTATGTCTATGGCGTTTAAATCAGTTTTTTCAAGTTCTATAATTGCATTTATTATTTGTGAATGAATATAATTGTTTATTTTCCGAAGTAAATCTGCTTTGTTTTCAACATATTTATAAAGTGTTTTTTTCGATATACCCATTTGTCGACATAAATCGTCCATAGATATATTCCGAATACCATTTTCGGTAAAAATGTTAAAAGCGCTATTTAATATGGATTTATATTTTGTATCATTTTCCGTCATAACTACCAAGTATTCAGTTTGAAATAGGATTGTATTAAAAAATGGGGTTGCAAATATAGATGAAAGAAACGAAGGAAACAAAAATAAAGTATTTCGTTTCCTAAAATTTATGTTAAATTTTTTGTTTGATACTTATGAGGATTATTATTGTTAAGCTTTGTCTACCTCGAATTTTACAGATTTAATTTTCTTTTCGAAATAAGCAATGCCTTCCGGTTTGGCAATACTGCGAACAAGGTCTTCAAACATTACAGCGAAAACCATTTCAAATGAAAATTTTTCAGGCGGAAACAGGGCAGGATTATGTATATCGATTAACCGACTGATGTATAATCGGGCAAGTAATTCAATACTTAAATCCTCACGGTACATTCCTCCGTTAATTCCTTTTGTTAAATTTATCTGGATTTTACCAAAGATGAAATCAAGGCGTTTATCAAAATGAGCCTGGTAAATTTTGGGAAATTTTTCTTTTAAATGTATTGTAATGGCAGGGCTTATTAGTATAAAGTTTTTAGCCAGTTCTTTGCTAACAGTCAATAAAATGTCAATGGCATTTACACCTTCAAAATCATGTACCTGAAATATTTCCTCAAATTTTTGGCGTTCAATTTCAAGGAGTTTTTCAACTAATTCTTCCTTGCTCTGAACCAGTTTCTTTAGTTCCTCTTTTTTGATACCTGTTTTCTCTTCAATTTCCACAAAAGAGAAATCAACCAGTTTTTTCTTTTTTGCTGTATACCTGATCTTTTTTAGGAGTTCGAGAAGCCGCTCATCCATGAAAACTAATATTAGTTAGGAATTGTATTGACAAAATTAATGAATTTTACCTATTTGTCACTAAAAATTCTAAAAAATGACCGTATTGGTTAGGTTAATTTTGCAATGACAGTTCTGTTTCCAATAACCTTCTGACCAATTTCCACTTCAATTTTTGCATCAAGGGGGAGAAATAAATCGAACCTAGAACCAAATTTAATGATGCCAAGTTCATCGCCCTGCTCAACCGTTTTGTTTTCTTTGGCGTAGCATACAATTCTTCTTGCAACAGTTCCGGCAATTTGGCGAAATAATATTTCTATATTTTTTGGAGTATTAATTACAATAGAAGTTCTTTCATTTTCGTCTGAGGATTTTGGTTTGGATGCAATAAAATAGGAACCATTGTTGTGCCTGAAATATGTAACAGTGCCGCCAACCGGGAACCAGTTAACATGTATATTGGTTGGGGACATAAACACCGAAACTTGCTTTCGTTTATCTTTAAAATATTCTTTTTCTATAACTTCCTCAATAACCACTACTTTACCGTCAGCGCCGGAAAGGATAATATTATTATCGGGAATTACGATTCTGATAGGATCCCTGAAGAACCTTATGATAAAAAAATAGAAAATCAATCCTGCCAGGTACAGAAAGAGGTGAATTGGGGTTTGAATCGGGAAAAGAATATTTATTATTGCAACAATCGTCAGCAATAAAAAGAACATTAAAATAATGACCGGATATCCTTCTTTATGTATCTTTATTTTCATGCTAATTTAATACGAAGACTATGTAAACCAATGCAAATGGAGCTGCTACTAAAATACTGTCTAACCTGTCTAATATTCCACCATGTCCAGGCATAATACTACCTGAGTCTTTCAGCTCAAATGTTCTTTTTAACATGGATTCAATAAGATCGCCAAATGTACCAAAAATTATAATTACCAACGCAAATCCTATCCATTCCAGAGTATTTATTTGAGTGAAAAAAATTGACAATACATAAGCTCCGATAATACCGAAAATTAATCCACCTATCGTACCTTCCCATGTTTTCTTTGGGGATATGCGTTTAAAAAACTTGTGCTTTCCAAAAATTATTCCTGATAAATATGCAAATGTGTCGTTGGTCCAGATGATAATAAAAAATCCAAAGATCAAGCCTGCTGATGTGTTAGAGTCAGTAATTCCGATAGAATAAAGTACATTTAGCAATGAGATTGGTACCACCAGATAAACAAGCCCGAAAATAGTTGAGCTAATATTAATAAATGGCTTTTTTGTCTTCCTAAACAATTCAACAATGATCATCAGGAATATAGCAGGTAAAATTAAATACAAATATGTTGCTTCGAGATAATTCAATAAATAAGATAAATGAATTAAATAGGAAAATATACCGGCGAATATAAAAGTAACCTTATCAGGCTTAATATCCCCAAAAGACAACATTCGATGAAACTCCATCAGCGCTAAAAACAAAAATACTAATAATAAAGACCCAAAAAACTTTGCTCCCATAAAAATGGAAACTAAAATCAGTAGAGTATAGATTCCTCCGGAAAAAGTTCGTATTAAGATCTGTTTCACAGTTCCTCGTGGGTAGTTATAATGTGTTTGGCTTTAATAGCTTCGTCTGCACTGACATATAATTCAAGTTCACCAAATAAATAAGCAGAATCTTGTTTATTTATGATTACAGCTTCAATATCATTTTCAAGAAGAAGGCCTTTTAAAAGTTCAGCCCTATAGGCAACACCTGTTGAATATATTTTTATCCAGTTTTTGTCCATCTACCTGAAATAATGTAATATATCAACAATTGAAAACAACATTTGTATCACATTTCGTGATTTTTTATGATGGATAATGCTTTAGCTTCATCTTTTTCATCAACATAAAGCTGAATCTCCCCTACAAGAAAAGATGATCCTTTTTGATTCAAAACAAAACTTTCTATATTGCCTTCTGCCAGTAACTCCTGCATAATTTTAATCTTATACATTTTACCTGCTGAAAAAACTTCTTTTAAATTATCTTCCATGATATTGATTTATTATTCCTTATCGACTAAAAATACATATAATTTTTTTGGACCATGCGCTCCCATTACCAATGTCTTTTCAATATCTGCAGTTCTGCTTGGTCCTGTAATAACTGATACTAAAGAGGGAAGGTTATTGTTATACTTCTCTTTAATATTGTTTAGTGCATCTTTTAAGTCACTAACTATTTGAGATGTTTGAGCAATAACAATATGGCTTTCAGGGAATACATTTAATCTTCTTCCGGAGGTTTGTCTTGAAGATATCATAATACTGCCCAATCGGGCTATTAAGTATTCACATCGTGTGATGCCTACTTGCATTTTGTTAAAATCAGAATCCTCACTTGAAAACGGGATGCCGGAATCATAAAGCGTGTTTTTAATTTCTGTATCGAGACAAAAAACATGCTCCCAATTATTTTCTCCAATTAATGATACAAGGTTGTCTTTTAATTCAGTATTATTCTCACAATAAATAAATTTTCCAGAAACTTTGGTAAACTCAAGAGCAAAAGTTACATCAAGTGAATCTACAAATGGTTGATAAACAGAGGACTCAAAATCCAGGGATGAAAATGGATTTTCTTTTTTACTGATCAGTGCATTTCTGATCTTTTTTAAAACCTTTTCTCTGGATGTGGTTTCTTGCATTAACGCAAAATTACTTAATTTTCTTTTACATCGGGTTGTGATTCGACAGCTTCTTCAGATACCTGAATTTTTTTTCTTTTTTGTTGCTAGTGGCTTTTTTCTTAGGTAATGATGCCCGGGGTTTTTTAGTTTTATTATTGTTGGCTTTAAGCTTTTTTACCTCCTCTTCAGCGGCTTTTTCCATCATTCTTTTTTGCTCATCAAATGGCCGTATCCCAAATATTGCTTCTAAATCTTCGCTAAAGATAACCTCTTTTTCAAGTAATAACTTAGCCAGTTTTTCAATTTTATCCTTATTATTTTTAATTATTTCAAGAGCCCGTTTATAAGCTTTCTCAATAAGAGCGCTTATTTCCTCGTCGATCATTTGGGCAGTTTTTTCAGAATAAGGTTTGTGAAATGAGTACTCCTGCTGCCCGGTTGAATCATAGTATGATACATTGCCTATTTTTTCGTTCAAACCAAAATAAACGATCATGTTAAAAGCTTGTTTTGTCACCTTTTCAAGATCATTTAAAGCACCTGTTGAAATTTGTCCGAAATTAATTTGCTCAGAAGCTCTTCCACCAAGGGCTGCTGTCAACTCATCAAACATTTGATCGAAAGTTGTTAGCTGCCGTTCTTCGGGCAAATACCATGCAGCTCCTAGTGCTTTTCCTCTTGGAACGATGGTTACCTTTACCAATGGATGTGCATGTTCAGTAAGCCAGCTAATTGCAGCATGTCCTGATTCGTGATACGCAATAACCTTTTTTTCAAAAGCTGATATAATTTTGTTTTTCTTTTCTAGTCCACCAATAATCCTGTCAACTGCATCAAGAAAATCCTGTTTCCCGATCGCCTTCTTTTCTTTTCTGGCAGCAATCAAGGCTGATTCATTACAAACATTGGCAATGTCAGCTCCAGAAAATCCTGGAGTTTGTTTGGCAAGAAAATCCAAGTCAACTGATTTGTCAAGTTTAAGTGGTTTTGTATGAACATTAAATATTGCTTTTCTTTCTTTCAGGTCAGGTAATTCAACATGAATTTGCCGGTCAAATCGTCCTGCTCTGAGTAATGCCACATCAAGAATATCAGCACGGTTTGTTGCAGCCAGGATAATCACCCCTGTATTGCTTTGGAAGCCATCCATTTCTGTTAACAACTGATTCAGGGTATTTTCCCTTTCATCATTGGCTCCTGTAATTTGATTTTTTCCCCTTGCTCTGCCAACTGCATCAATCTCGTCGATGAAGATGATACATGGAGCCTTTTCTTTTGCTTGCTTAAATAAATCCCGAACCCTTGATGCCCCCACACCAACAAACATTTCTACAAAATCAGATCCTGAGATTGAAAAAAACGGAACTTGTGCCTCACCTGCAACTGCTTTTGCAAGCAAAGTTTTACCGGTTCCCGGAGGGCCAACAAGCAAAGCTCCTTTAGGTATTTTACCTCCAAGATTAGTATATTTCCCAGGATTCTTCAGAAAATCAACGATCTCCATGACCTCGACCTTGGCTTCTTCCAACCCGGCAACATCAGTGAAATTTACGTTTATAGCAGTTTCCTTATCATACAACTGGGCTTTGGACTTTCCAATATTAAATATTTGTCCGCCACCGCCACCACCCCGACTCATCATCCGCATGATAACGATCCATACAACAACTAAAATCATCAAAGGCAATATCCAGCTAAGAATTTCTCCGGACCAGTTATGTCTTTTTTCATTTCTAATATAAACCGGATTTTCTAATCCTTCCTGTGCTCTTTCAATGTCTTCCTTAAATGCATCGTACGATCCAATTGTATGTTTGTAATGCGGACCTGTACCATTATATCCTTTTTCTTTTACATCCTCATACTTTGATTCATTAAGGCTTTCTGGTTTAATATATATTTCAGCTTCCTCCTGGTTTACTACCACAATCTTTTCAATATCTTCAGAAGTCAGCATTTCTTTTAACTCACCCCAATCGGCCTCTTTGAGTCCGCCACCCCAATTTGTGAAAGTGAGTCCAATAAAGATAATCGCTACAATTCCATAGATCCAGTAAAAATTGAATTTTACCTTGGGTGATTTACCTTTTAGTGGGTTAGATGGTATATTCTTCTTTTGTTGTTTTTCTTCTGCCATTATGTCCTGCTTTTTTTTCTTTTTGTTATTCAAACATCCTTTTAGGATTCATTTTCGTATACTTTAATTTTAGCGTCAGCCCAAAGTTTTTCAAGGTTATAAAACATTCTTGTTTCTTCCTGGAAAATATGGACAACCACGTCCACATAGTCTAGCAAAATCCATTCCGCATTTTCAAATCCTTCTTTATGCCAGGGCTTTCCACCTGTTGTTTTTCGTACCACTTCTTCAACAGATTCTGCTATGGATTCAACCTGAATTTTTGAAGTTCCATGGCACAAAACAAAATAATTACTGACTGAATTGGGAATTTCCATCAAATTCATGCTAATAATATCTATTCCCTTTTTTTCCTGTATTCCTTTGACGACTAAATCAGCTAAATATTCCGAATCATTTTGTTTTTTTCTGGGCATACAAACTATTTGAAGTTCATTGCAAAAGTAATTATTTTAAGAATGCTTATAGCTTTCTGTGACTTATTAATTGGTAAACAAAAGAATGATGTAATTTGTTTCATTTTTTCTGCTTATTTTCGGTTGGTGGTTTAATTTTACAGATTACTTAAAATAGGAAGTGAATATTATCGGCAGAAATATTACTCGATTACTTACAGTTGGTTCAACTAATGAATACTTAAAGAATAGTATTAATCTGAATAATGAATTCGAAGATGGGGATATTGTTGTAGCTTCAGAACAATCATCAGGGAAGGGAAGGGGTAATAAAACCTGGGAAAGTGAACCGGATAAAAATCTCACTTTTTCTGTTTTATTAAAACCTGATTTTATCTATGCAAGACAGCAATATTTTATAAACAAAGCTATCTCGCTCGGATTAGCAGAATTTGTCGGATCGGTTCTTTCAAATCAGAAAGTTACAATTAAATGGCCCAACGATATTTATATTAACAATGGAAAGGTGGCAGGAATACTTATTGATAATATAATTAGTGGTAATAGAATCACTTATTCAATAATAGGAATTGGCATTAATATAAATCAATTGGATTTTGATGAGTTTATACCTAATCCTGTTTCTTTAAAAAATTTTACGGATAAAAATTTGAATTTAGATGATTGTCTGCATTCCATATGTCATTATTTGAATTTGCAATATTTGCAGTTGTGCAATTTGAATTTTTCCAAACTTGAACAATCCTACCATTCAGCAATGTACCGGTTGAATGAAAATCATAAATTTAAAGTTGAGAATGAAATAATTGAAGCAAAAATTATTGGAGTAACCGAATTTGGGCAATTACAATTAGAAACATTAGAAAAGGAAAAAATCGAATTCGATTATAATGAAATCGAATTTATCATTTAGTTCGATTTTTAAACAACCTCTTTGAGCTTTTGCACCAGCAAATTTACAAAGTTTTGGAGTGGCCTGGCAGCCATCATTTTTAACATCGGATTTAAGTTAGCATTCAGAATTATTTGTACTTCTGAAATAGAATCATCTTTTTCCTGAATGTGAGAGTTCAAAGAAAAGGCGAAAGGTTTATTCCCATCAGAAACATACGAGATAAATGAAAACTCGTTTTTTTGACCCATTCTTAAAGAAAGGTCAGCCATTCCTTTAATCGAAAAAGAACAGGTATCTATTGTCGATTTCCAGTTTATTACCTGCTCAGGCATCAGTTCCCCGAAATTATTAAAGTCTATCAGATAAGAATAAATCTTTTCCTGTGAACTTTCAATATTTACCTTGTCACTTTTAATCTCAGACATTTATTAATCTATTACTGCTTACAATTTATTATTGATTTGGTCCTAAATATTCAAAATTTAAAATTTAACATTCCCCGAAGGGGTCCTTTGGACAACATTTCAATCTAACTCCACTGTTCAGGATTTTCACGCCATTGTTGTAGTGATTTCAAATCCGTTTCAGATATATAGTTGCTTTCAATGGCTTGTTTGATCAATTCATTATAATCTGAAAGTGTAAAGAGTTTGCAGTTAGCTTTTTCGAAATTATTGATGGCCTTGTCAAGGTTATAGCTGAAAATTGCAACCATTCCTTTTACCTTACATCCACTGGCAACAATTGCATCAACTGCATTCAGACTGCTTTTTCCGGTAGAAATAAGATCTTCAACAACTATTACTGATTGCCCAGAATCCAATTGCCCTTCAACTTTGTTTTCAAGTCCGTGTTTTTTCTCCGCTGATCTCACATATACAAAAGGTAAACCCAGTTCCTGTGCCACCAGCGCCCCAATAGCAATAGCGCCAGTTGCAACACCTGCAATTACATCAACCGTCCCAAATTCTTCATTAATAATTTCAACAAATTGTTGCCTGATAAAAGTTCGGATTTTCGGAAATGATAATGTTTTACGATTATCACAATAGATGGGCGATTTTAATCCCGAGGCCCATGTAAATGGCTCTTTTACATTAAGTCTGACTGCTTTTATCTGTAGCAAGTATTCCGATATCGCAATAGCTGTTTCTTTATTATAAACCATATCACAAAAGTATAAGTTTTTCATTACTTTTGTTTTAAAATAGATCAAAATGAAAAAGATCGCTGTATTTCCCGGGTCTTTTGATCCGATTACAAAAGGCCATGAATCTATAATTTTACGGGCCTTGCCGCTTTTTGATGAATTGTATATTGCTGTCGGTTTAAACTCTGAAAAAAAGGACTTTTTCCCATTGGAAAAGAGAAAAGAGTGGATTGAGCTGGTTTTTAAAAATTGTCAGAATGTGAAAGTTATTACCTATCAGGGATTGACGGTTGAATTGTGCAAGCAATTGAATGCGCATTATATATTGAGGGGTTTGAGAACTTCATCTGATTTTGAATTTGAAAGAAGTATTGGTCAAATCAACAAAAAACTATATTCCGATATTGAAACCATATTTTTTCTAACGGCCCCTGAATATACAGCCCTTAATTCTTCAATAGTGCGTGATGTTGTCAGACATGGAGGCGATGCCAACCAGTTTGTTCCTGATGGAGTTGATTTAACCGGTTATAAGTAGCTGGATAGATCAACGAAATCAATAAATCTGATGTTTCATCGTTTTTTCGTAAATATTTCTTAATGATTAAAAAGATATTTTTTTCAAGTTTATTGATTGTTTGCGGTCTTTTGGTTTTTCCTAACCAGACTAATATCACTGGACAAATTCCCGGCGGAGAAAACATTGAGATTAGATTATTGGGTTATTCTGATATGCTTACGTATACAGAAGTAATTCTTGATCGGAATCTGCTTGACTCTAATGGAAATTTTTCTTTTACAATCGACCTTCAAGAAACAATAATTGTATTTTTAGATATTGAATTTTATCAATCTCCTATTTTTCTTGAACCTGGTTTACAATATAAAATCATTTGCGATACAATTTCTGTATCGGATGAGTTCAGGCCTTATTATCAGAAGGAACAGTTAATTTATAGCATTCTATCAGACGATGATTCAGGATTAAATATGTTGATTGCAGGATTTGATAACTCCTTTAACGAATTTTTACTTGATAATTTTGATGAGATTTATAAGAGGAGAAAAAAGAATTTAATTTTTACTTTCAGGGAAGAAATTGAAAAAAGGTATGATTCTATTGAAAATGAGTATTTCTTAAATTATATAAACTATAAATTCGGATCCATTGAGCTTGCCGCCAGGTCTGTAGAAAAACCGGAACTCTTTATGAAATACTTCAACAAAAAGCCACTCTTGTTGAATAATGTAGAATTCATGAATTTTTTTAACCAGTTTTTTAATCAATATATTACAGCTGTAACAAGGGCTATTTCGAGAACGGATCTCATTAATACCATAAACTATAACAGTAATTATACTTCCCTGTTTGATATACTTGGTAAAGATACATTGCTAAGAAATGAGAGATTACGTGAATTAGTTATGTTAAAAGGATTGACAGAATTATATCATAACCAGGATTATTCCAGTCAGAATATTTTGGAAATTATTAATGAGGTGGCAAATAGGAGTAATTTCCCGAAACATCGGGAAATTGCGAACAATTGTATAAAATACTTAACCAAACTTCAGAAGGGGACATTGGCTCCTCAGTTTCAATTATCAAATTTAGATGGTGATTCAATTATTCTATCCGATTTTTTTGGTAAACCGGTTTATTTAAGTTTTATGACTACCTGGAGTTATGGCTGTCTTGCAGAGTTTAAATTATTAGATAGCTTATATAGGGATTATGGTCAGGAAATTTCGATAATCACGGTTTCTTTTGATAAAAAAATTGAAACATTAAAACGATTTGTAAAAGATAAAAAATATAACTGGATATTTTTATATAACGGCTCACAGTATGATATAATGAAAGAATATGACATTCGAACTTTTCCAATGTTTGTTCTGATCAGCGCTGATGGAATGATTTTGCAATATCCGTCTTATAAGCCCAGTGAATATATATCAGAAAGTTTCGAAAGATTAATAAAAGTAAAAAGCAGGGAATGATTTTTCCCTGCTTTTGTGAATTTTAAATTATTCCTTTGTTTACTTCCCTGCCACCGGCTCATAACTATGATCCACATCCCCCGAGCAAATAACAGGAATATCCTGAATAACATCCCCGCCACTAACAGCGAAATCAGGAATGATATAAATATAGTCAGGCGAATTAAAGATTGTCCCCGGCGGATTATTGGAAACCACCTGTCTCATCAGCTGCACATCAACCATGAGTACATTGGTATCCCACGTAACAT
>JAUVJI010000090.1 GCA_030596605.1 Bacteroidales bacterium | reverse complement strand
TCTGGAAAAATTACCCACCTATGCCCTTTGATCTTAAAAATAAATTTGTATTTTTAAAATTTTTATAGAGCTTTCAGGTGGGTGTGCTCTGCTCATGCTGGGCACACACAAAGGCTATAAATCATGGCTGGGATTGTTGTAAATTGGGAGTTTGTAGTTCGCATTATTATTGTACTTACCTGAAAAATAAATCTCCGAAACCAGCCACGCTTCATAGCCAAACCGTTCAAATGCATAGCCTGCCCATGCCCTCCTTTTGGGTAAATTTATTCTTGTTTTCCAATATCCCTTTCCGGGATTGTTCTTTGTTAAATCAGTGAGACTATGATTTTAAAAGTCAAAGACGCATAAAAACCATTTAGTCGAACTGATCCCGATTGCGAAGCACATCGGGATCTCTGGGTAATATTCCCCGTAGCTTGCTGCGATACGAAAATAATTTTCCGATTTATACCTCGACAGCTTTGCTGCGAGGTAGTTAATTATATTTATTTTATGGTGAACTTATTTATGCAGCTTTTGTTTTTTCCATATAATCTTAATCATTTGAAATCATGAAATCAAATATATTAGTTACAGGAGCTACAGGAACCATCGGTTCTTTTGTTTGCGAACAATTAAAAAATATAAACGCTGACTTTACAGCCCTGGTCAGAAGTGAGGAAAAAGCTGCCCCTCTTAATCAAAAAGGGATCAAAACAGTTATCGGTGATTTTTCTGATACTGCTTCTTTGGAGAATGCACTTTCAGGAATGGATAAAATTTTTCTTTTGTCCGTTACATCTCCTGAATCTCCAAAATTGCAAGGCAATCTTGTAAGGATTGCGAAAGATAAAGGTGTAAAGCATATAGTTAAGGTTTCTGCATTGGGAACATCACTGGATTCAAAATTTGGTATAGGCCGCTACCATGCCATGACAGAAAAAGATATTCGTGATTCAGGAATCGCATATACGTTTCTGCAACCTCATTCTTTCATGCAGAACCTGATATTTGAAAGCGCTACCATAAAGGAGCAATCTGCAATTTATGCCCCTATGGGTGATGGGAAAATTGGAATGGTAGATGTCAGGGATATTGCAGCTGTTGCAGTTAAAGCACTTACTGAAGAAGGCCATGAAGGAGAAACATATATCCTCACCGGGCCTGAAGCAATTTCATATTATGATATTGCCAGTGCACTAAGCGCCACTCTTGGGAAAGAGGTTAAATATATTCCAGTTTCTTCCGAAGTGGCACATCAGGGAATGTTAGATTCAGGAATGCCTGAATGGCTGGCAGATGATTTAACAGGACTGAACCAGGTTTTTGCAGCCGGTAAAGCCGGTGATATTAGTCCTGATATGGAAAATGTTACAGGCAGAAAACCGCATTCCATTAAGGATTTTGTGAATGATTTCGCTTATATGTTCAATTAGTTGATAACACTATTCTTCTCTTTCGAGGCATCATTAATAGAAGTCCTTCACATTTTCTATCAGGGCTGTTCAATTCTAAAATAATGAAAATCGGCAAAAAGTATATGATGTTAAATACCAGCACAATATAAAATTAGTGTTTTTTCTTTGTGAAGCTTTGTGGAAACTTTGCGTAATTTTGTGTAACAGCTATATCACAGAGCTACACTGAGAAGCACCGAGTTACACAGAGAAAAACCAAATAAATGTTATCAACAAATTTGATAGCATTGAACAGCTCTATATTTTCTATAAACATTTAGCCTTATCAAATGTATTCTTTATATATTTGCATTTATTCATCAAAACTTTTACATCATGAATTCATCAAATCAAAACCGAACACTGGGTATAGGTATCTTTATCATTTTACTGGGCTTGGTTTTTCTACTTAACCAGCTTAATATACTTCCACCCAGAACAGCAGATGTTATATTATCGTGGCCGATACTCATTATTGTTGTTGGGGTTTATAATTTACTTTTTACCCAAAGCCGGACTTTCGGGTTTATATTACTGATAGTTGGAGGATTTTTCCTGTTGCCTGAAATTGTCGATCTCCCATACAACTTCAGAAGAAGTTTCTGGCCCATAATATTAATATTGGTTGGCCTGTTCATTATTTTTAAATCTGGTGTTATCAGGAAACAACAGGAGTTTCATCCCCCTGATGCAGGTAATTTGGACTATATTGACGAGGTTAATATTTTCAGCGGTTCCGAAAAGAATATGGCCATTAAGAATTTCAGGGGTGGTAAAATAACATCCATATTTGGCGGATCTGAAATCGACCTTTCCGGATCTGAACTCGCTGATGGCAATAATGTTATTGAGGTATTTTATATGTTTGGTGGTTCAACCATAACAGTTCCCGCTGATTGGTTGGTAACCAATAAAGTTACCAGTATATTGGGTGGGTTTTCCGAAAAAGGAAGTCCGGTAATAACTGATGCAAATAATAATAAAACCCTTACAATCACAGGTTTTGTAATGTTTGGTGGTGGAGAAATAAAAAGAAGATAAGATATTTGGGTTTCCAACCTTTCTGAGAATGGAAACACTACTAAAATCAAAAAATATGAAATCGTTTCAAACTCAATTCTTCCTGACCCCAATTATTGTAGCTTTTCTTTATATTTTTCAAATTGGCAATATTTATGCTCAATGGGTGTGGAGTGATCCATTGCCTTTAACTAATAATTCTGGTTGGAACCACCGAAATGTTGATCTGATTCCTGCTGGTAATAATAATGTTTGGATTGCGTATGAAAAATATACTGATACACTTTCTACCTCAATTTATATTCAGGAAATCCTTAATAATGGCGACCCAATTGAAATAATATCTGGAGAAACTGTTCATTATTCCAATCCAAAATTCTTTTCACACTACTCTTTCAACCAAACAGATACATCTTTTTTTCTGTTTTTTGAAACAAGCGAAAATGGCAATAAAGATTTAAACTATATTGCATATTTAAACAATGGTGAAATTTTGGGGCCGTTTCCATTTTTTAACACAGTTGGTGATGAATATGATTTGGATTTATCATTTTATGATCCGCGATTAATCTGGATCAGCGATGGTAATTTGATGCGGTCAAAGTATCAATTTCAAAATGGTGGTTTCGTTTTCACAGACCCCATTATTCTGGACTCGGGGAATTGTTTAAACCCTAAAATATCTGAAATGGATATCTTCTATATAAAACAAACTGATTCCACTTCTTATATTTATGAATATAGTTCTGAAAAGGCAGAAAAGGATATTATCTTCGATCAGGGTTATGCTGTAAACTTAGATAAAGACGGGCTGGGTATGCCATATCTTACATGGAGTGCGAAAACCGATAATCTCTGGTATCTATATACATGGAATCCCTGGTTGGGTTATTCGCCACAATTTGAGTATAATACAATACCATATGACCCTGCCATTTGTAGTTTTCAAATAGGTTCCAAATCAAGTTCTTTAATGGATGATATTTACCTCGCTTTTCCTTACGACACAGCAGGGAATCAAGAGATTTTCATGAACTTGGAACCAGGTAATCCCAATTTTATCAACTTTTCAAGTTCGGAAACAATGAATAGAAATCCAAGGTCATTTTATGGGGAACCATACGGGTACGCATGCTTTTATGGATATATGATATGGGAATCTTTACAAGATGATCGATGGCAATTTTATTATTCTAAAATTTTGATGTGCGTGGGTGGAGTTGAAGAAAATGAATCTGATGAAAGTTTCATACAAGTTAGTCCAAACCCGTTTTCCAGAGAACTGAATATTTCCTATGTTTTAGATAATCGTAGTAAAGTGAAGATTGAAATTGCTGACATGTATGGTAAAGTGATTTCGACCCTGATCGATGAACCACAAAATAAAGGTAAACAATCAATATACTGGTCTCCTTCACAAGAAATAGCAAATGGAGTATACTTTATTATCCTTCGAAAGGATAATGAGATATTTTCTCAGAAAATAATTAAGTCAGATTAGTCAACCTCTTTTCTCAAATATACATAAACAGGAAAGTGATTGGAATATCCTCCCAGGTATAATTTCCCAGCATATGTACGGTTCGAATAACCGGCATAATCACATTCTTTTTGTTTCAGGAAGTTTTCATCAAACACCACAGCCTTGTAAAATTTATAATCCGACTTATCTTCACCAAGCAATCCTTGCGAAACGATCACCATATCATTGATTGTGTCAAAAAGGTTTTCGAGATTATAAAAGCCTATACTTACAGTTTTTATGTTTTTTTTCTCCCTGGCACGTAAAATCCAGACTAAAATTTCATTTGTATTTCTGGATAAAAAAAAATGTAAATTTGCATAGAAAATTATTTTATGTACAGCATCAATATATTTTAAATTGTCATTATAAACTGAAATAATTATGAAGAATCTTTTACTTTTACTAGGTCTATTTTTTACTGTATTTTTTACTTCTGCTCAAACTGATTTGTTCTTCTCTGAATATGCTGAAGGCAGTGGCAACAACAAAGGCATTGAAATTTATAACCCAACTGACCAGCCCATTGACCTAAGCAATTATTATGTGCTTCGGTTTAGCAATGGAAATTCCATTTTTACCTCGGGGGGAGCAACCCAATTAGTTGGTACGATTGAACCATACACCACTCATGTTTTAGTAAACGGGCAAACCACCAGTACACCCACTTCGCCAGCATGTAGTCCGGAAATGCAAGCATTGGCAGACCAATTAGACCACGATTATCCTGCGCCAACCTACATGAATGGAAACGATGCCATCGCATTGGTAAAAACACCAAGTGGAGAGCCTCCAAATGCGGACATGTCAAATGTAACTCCGGTTGACCTGATTGGTGAGATTGGTTTGGGAAGCCTTATTTCTGCCGAAACAGGCTGGTCTTATGTTCAGGATTCAACCCTTACTTATAGCGGCTCTGCCGGAGACACCGTTACAGGTCAAGTGATTAATTACATTGTTCAAAAATTTGCAGATGATGGGGAGACCTATGGTCCATTCTGGATGTCCTGGACATCAGATCACTCACTCATCAGAAAACCTGAAGTGGTTGGAGGTGTTCTATCCAATCCAAATCCATTTGTAGTAACTCAACAATGGGATACTGTGCCGGGGCAATTGGATACATCTGGCTATTTTGTCTATAAAGATATATGGGATAACCTGGGAACTCATTCCTGTATTGCTGATCCAAGTGCCATACATGAATTTATTCCAAACGGTGTCTTGAGCATTTATCCGAACCCGGTTGTATCTGAGCGTTTTACCATCACCTCAGATAAATTAATAAAATCAGTACAGATATTTGATTTGAATGGTAAAGAGGTCTATAACAAAACATTTGTATCACTTCAGAAAGAAGCTGAAGTTAAAGTAGGACAGAAACATCTTGGTATTTATCTGGTTAAGGCTACTTTTTCCAATAACAATACTATCACTCAAAAGATACTTTTCAGGTAGTTTTTTCCTGTTTGTACAAAAAAAACACCTGGTTTGATTTTTAATACTTACATGGTGTCTTTTGAATTTAAATAGCACTTCTTATGAAGCACATAATTATTTTTTTAATCTTATTATTGTCATGTGCTGGTTCTGTTTTTGCCCAGAAACAAAAAGTAAGTGGTGTGGTGAATGATTCTTTTCTGGGAGAAACTGTTGTTGGTGCCAATGTCATTATCAAAGGTACATACACAGGGGCAGTAACTGATATTGATGGGAAATTCACACTCCTTCTGGAAAAGGGCAACTATACGCTTGAAGTATCCTATGTAGGCTATGTAACTGCTTCACAAGAGATTGTAGTGGAAAATAAGTCCCTTTATCTTACATTCAAAATGGAAACAATTGAATTGGACGAAATCTCCGTTATTGGAGATGTTGCCCGTACAAGGGAAACACCGGTAGCTTTTACCACCATACTTCCAACTAAGATTGAAGAACAATTATCAGGGCAGGATATTCCCTTGTTGCTGAATAAAACTCCGGGCGTTTATGCAACCGAACAAGGAGGTGGCGATGGAGATGCCCGTATTACAATACGTGGTTTCAGCCAGCGGAATGTAGCAGTCATGATCGATGGTATCCCGGTGAATGATATGGAGAATGGTTGGGTATACTGGTCGAACTGGTTCGGACTTTCTGCAGTTACCAGGAGCATACAGGTTCAACGTGGACTGGGAGCTTCGAAACTTGCACTTCCATCGGTTGGTGGCACAATAAATATTCTTACAAAAGGTCTTGAAAACAAGCGTTTGCTGAGTATTAAGCAAGGAGTTGACAACAATGGCAAACTAACTACCAACCTGGGTTTCAACTCTGGGCAGTTAAACCATGGGTGGAGTTTTACATTGGCAGGCGCTTATAAAAATGGGAATGGGTGGGTTGATCAAACCAATGTAAAAGCGTGGTTTTTCTTTGCCAAGGTTGACAAACGATGGGGTAATCATATTACAAGCCTTACTGGTTTTGGTGCTCCTCAAACACATACACAGCGTAGCTATAAACGCTCAATAGCTGCTTACGATACTACTTATGCTAAAGAGCAGGGCGTTTCCTCCTCCGATTTTCCCTGGTTAATTGACAATTCTAACTCCAGGGGAATAATGAACCAGGGAATTGGTTATAACCAGCATTGGGGATATATCAAGCGCGATGCAGAACAATGGAAAAGCGATTATTCACTCCGAGTTATTGACCCCAATGCCGAAAGAGAAGTACTCAATGAAAAAGTAAACACCTATTTTAAGCCACAATTCAGTTTACGGGATTCCTGGAATATTAGCGACAGATTTGTATTATCCAATACGATTTATCTCTCCATTGGGACCGGTGGAGGACAGGGGACCAGGTTTAGCCTAAAAAATCCGGACTTAATATCTCCTGATGATGTTCAGAACAATCCTGATTTTTTTAGTCAGGATGAAATTGGTCAGATTAACTGGCAAAGCCTTTACAATCAAAATACCAGGCCTATATTTACAGGTTTCAGTTGGGATACTGCAATTAATCATACTTACAGCGATTACCTTTACTATTCCACAAATTACCTTGTTCAAAGCAATAATAACCACAGATGGTATGGGCTGCTTTCTACATTTAATTATACTATAAATGATCAGATAGATTGGTCAGGTGGTATTGATTTGCGTTCATACAAGGCAGAGCATTATATGGAAATTACTGATTTGCTGGGAGGTGATTATGCCGTTGATGAAAATGACCTTCGTTATACTAATGCTGAATATGAAGCAAATCCACAGTTGGCGGTCAAACATGTTGGCGACAAAGTATATTATTATGATGATGGACTTGTTAACTGGGGGGGACTCTTCACCCAAGTGGAATATAGAACTGGCAATTTCAGTTCATTTGTAAATGTTACTGCTTCGGTGAGTGGTTTTAAAAAGATAGATTATTTCGGGAATCATGAATCGGACTGGAAGTATAAACCTGGTTTTACGGTAAAAGCAGGGGCAAATTACAATCTTAGTGAACACAGCAATGTATTTATCAATTTGGGCTATTTGTCCAAAACAAGGGATTTTAGGTATTATTTTCAAGGATATACCGCTTATTTCCTGCCAGATTCTATAACTAAAAATGAAAAAGTTAAAGCTGTAGAACTGGGCTATTCTTATGTTAGTAGAAAATTTTCAGCCAATGTAAACGGCTATTATACCAAGTGGGAGAACAAACCAACACGACAGGTTACTACCAAGGATATTAATGGTGAAAATTGCTATGGTGATATTCCGGGTATGGATGCACTGCATATGGGTATTGAACTTGATTTCATTTATAAAATCCTTCGCAATCTCGACTTTCAGGGCTTAGTTTCTTTGGGCAACTGGGTATGGGATAAGAAAATCGAAAACCTTCAAATGTATTATACTGATAACAACCTGCCGGCCTATGTGTTTAGTTTCGATGCAACTGGTATACATGTTGGTGATGCAGCTCAAACACAACTGGGAGCCAGTATCCGTTATGAACCCATAAAGCGACTTTATATAGAGGCTGGTGGCACCTATTTTAACCGGTTTTATTCAGACTTTAATCCGGAAGAATGCACGGATACATTAGGAAATCCTGTTGAATCATGGAGAATTCCCTCCTATGTGCTATTTGACTTTCACACTGGATACAATTTTAAACTAAAATCCCTGGATAAATTTGGTTTTACTGTCAGATTAAACATATTGAATTTGTTAAATACGGTATATATTTCTGATGCTAAAAACAACGATGAATATATTCAGCGCCAATTCAATAGCTTTGATGCCCGTTCAGCTTCTGTATTTATGGGTGCAGGCCGTCGATTTACTGTTTCATTAAAAATTATGTTCTTTTAACCAAGATTAATACTTATTCATATGAAAAAATTTCTCGCTATTTCGCTTTTTTTACTGAGCATTTTCTCATACAATTACGCTCAAAATACCATCCTTGAGGCCCGAGGAATGCCAATAGGTACAGTTGTTACAGTTACCGGAATTGCAACCAACGGATCGGAGCTGGGCATTATCCGTTATTTCCAGGATGAGACTGCAGGAATTGCAGCATATGGTAGCGCTGTAGGCGATGTAAACAGGGGTGACGAAATTACAGTTACCGGGGAACTGAAAATCTATAACCAGTTACTTGAACTCGATCCGCTGACCAGCGTAGTTATAAACTCAACCGGGAATCCTTTACCGGATCCTATTGTGTTAACTCCTTCTCAAATTTCAGAACCTTACGAAAGCATGCTTGTAAAGGTAAATGATGCTGTTTTTAATGATGCAGGGCAACTTTTTACAGGAAATAATAAATATGAATTCACGGCCAATGGTGAAACCGGATATATTTATGTAAAAAATGGGCAGAATATGATTGGAACTGTAATTCCTACCGGTGAGGTAAACTTAACTGCAATATGCTCACAATATGACTATAGCAATCCCAATGGCGGTTATCAAATATTACTTCGCGACCTGGATGATATCAGCCTGACCAGTTCAATTTACCTGACAGGAATATTGATAAACACTGACTTTACCAAAACAACACTCGACTTTAGCTGGAACACCAATATAGCAGGAACAACTGAAATGTATTACGGGCCAACGGAAGAGTCTGTAACTGCTCACTATATTTCAGGAACCGGAGGAACTACCAGTCATAGCATTAATTTATCCGACTTAAATCCGGGTGAAATTACATGGGTAGAAGCCTTTTCGGTGAATGGATCGGACACAGCCAAATCAGCAATTACTTCCTTTGCTACCATCTCTAATTCAAGTGGAGAGATAAAAGCTTATTTTAATTCCCCAGTCGATATTTCGTATTCAAATGGAGTGGATGCAATATACCTTCCATCAACAATGGACGATACACTCATTGAATATATCGAACGTGCAAAATACACCATTGATTTTACCATCTATAATTTCAACAATACCGGCATCAGCAACATCAGCGATGCATTGATAGCTGCAGCAAACAGTGGTGTGAGGGTTCGTGCAATCGGATGTGGCACAACCGATATATTGGGAATTGAAGAATTGATTGGATCATCTGTTCATGTACTTGTTGGCCCAAACAGTTTTCAACGAACTGGTATAATGCACAACAAATTTATTGTTTTCGATGCAGAATCAAACGATCCCAACGACCCTTTGGTTTGGACCGGTTCGACAAACTTTACTGATGGACAGATCAACCTCGATGCCAATAATGTCATTATTGTACAAGATCAAAGCCTTGCACGCGCTTACCAGATTGAATTTGAGGAAATGTGGGGTTCTCATGGAAACGAACCCAATTCCGCCAATTCACTTTTCGGATCATCAAAAAGAAACAACACCCCTCACGAGTTTATGATAAACGGGAAATATGTAGAATGTTATTTCAGCCCTTCCGATGGTGTAAATGATAAAATTGTGGAAGTAATAAACACAGCAGATAACGACCTTAGCATTTCCACCATGCTTATAACACGCATATTTATGGCCGAAGCAATTGCTGAACGTAAATTAGCCGGCGTAGACGTAAATGTGATTACCAATGCAGAAGGAAATAATAATTCAACTGTAAATTCAATACTTTCTGAATCATTAACAACCCATTACACATTCGACAATATATCAGAAGGAATACTTCACCATAAATACATGATTGTTGATCAGTATCCTCCTCTTTCAGATCCCATGGTTTTTACTGGGTCACATAATTGGAGTGCAGCAGCCGACAATGACAATGATGAAAATACATTAATAATCCATGATGCGACCCTTGCCAATGTATATTACCAGCAATTTGTTCATCGTTTTGTCGAAAATTTGGGTGTGCTGGTTGAACTCACCACACCTCCAACTGCCGTTACAGATTATGGAGAAACCGCTATTGACGAACTCATAACAATTCCTGTATTGGATAACGACATAATACAAGCTCCAGTTACAGTAAGTATTGTACAACAAGCCACAATGGGAAACTCTTTCATTCCTTTTGCCAATCCCAATATGATTAGTTATTTACCAGCTTCCGGATTTTATGGACAGGATTCAATAGTTTACAAAATAGTATACAACGCAGATCCTACGCTTTTTGCCTCGGCTAAGATTTATATCAATGTAATTAATGAAAATGCAATTGAAGAGTACTCATTGAAGAATGGATTGAATATTTCTCCAAATCCTGCAAAAGATGAAATTAATATACAGCTTGTATCTCCATTGGACAAAAATGCAACATTAACCATTTTCGATCTGACAGGAAAACAAAGGCTGGTAGTTAACCTGAAAGACCAGCAACAAAAGATTCATTTGAACCTTAGCAGTGCCGGATTGCACCCAGGAATTTATTTTGTGGCATTGAAATATGAACAAACCGTTTTGACAGAAAAACTGGTTATTTGTGATTAGAAAGTTGCACTTACTGATTGAATCTCCACACCCTCAATCGAGCATCTATTGTGCTGATTAATTTCCTTCCTTAATTAAATAAAGATAAACCGGAAAATGGTCGGAATATCCAGCAGTATAAACCCCTCCTGAAAAAGTCCGGAATGGATAACCGGCATAGGCGCCCTCTTTCTGCTTAAGGTAATTCTTATTTAAAACCTTGGCTTTATAAAACTTATAATTTGATCTGTCTTCTCCCAATAAACTTTGTGAAATAATCATCATATCAAAAAGATTCCAGGTGTCGCGATAAGCCAGCGAGCCTATCCCATCTCTGTACAATTTAAAATAAGGATTGAAAAGATCACCTTCTTCCAAATCCTTCTCTTTCCCTTTTGTCCGTAAATGATCTTTTACACTTGGGTTTACAGGATCATCATTGAAGTCGCCCATAACAAAAATTTTGGCATTTTTATTTAGGACAAATAAAGAATCTACTATATGCCGTGTTAAATCAGCTGCTGCGTTTCTTTTGGGACGGCTTTTTTTCTCACCTCCGCTTCTCGATGGCCAGTGATTAACAATAACATGAATTTCTTCTCCATCTAATTGGCCGGTAACCACCAATTGATCCCTCGTCCGAAAGCTTGTGTCTTCCATGTTAAATGTATGTGAATTGGTTGCTGTGACCTCAAAATATTTGGGTTGGTACAACAGTCCTACATCCACTCCCCTTTTGTCAGGTGAGTCGTAATGAACTATTTTATAGTTTCTGTCTTTTATTTGCGGATCTTGTACAAGGTCCTCCAATACTCCTCTGTTTTCAATCTCGGAAACACCCAAAATTGCTATTCCATCAGGTGTAACTTCAGTGGCAATTTTCGAAATAACAAAAGCCATGTTTCCCAGCTTTTCATGATACCTTGCTGATGTCCATTTTTTTTTACCGTCTGGGGTAAATTCTTCGCTGATTAAATTTTCAACATCATTTATTGTGTCAAACAGATTTTCGAGATTATAAAACCCGATACTTACAACTTTATAACTTTTTTCTTCTTGTGAATAAAGCGGGTTTGAAATAACCAGCAAAATCAACAATAATAATAATGAAGATGCAATTAACTTTTTCATTTCTAAAATTTTCTAAAAATTCTTGTTCAGTTTAAATGTAAAATAGTGCGCTAAAATAATTAAAAGAATTCAAGTATTACGCCTTTATTACACCTTACTTTATGGTTCTACTGCTATTTTAATGGAAATAAATTACTTTTCGCTCATACTAATAGTTTGTACGCAATGCGAAAATGATACAATGCAAAAATGCTTAAATATTTTGAAACAATTAAATGTTTGATAATAAATAATTTGCATCTATATTTTTTGTTTTTTTCTTCTAAGGCAAAACATTTATTCTTGCATTTAAGCATTCAATCATTTAAGCATTTATTAATATTCCACTAAATTCGTAGTAGTACCTATTTTATTAACCAAAAACATGAGTATTTAACAATTAGTTGAATTATTGTTGCCTAAAAATTTTCCCGTAAAGCATTTTGATTATTTTTGTCTTCCCTTCAAAAAAGGGCAATAAAATTAAAATATGAAGCATATATACTTTACCCTGTTTTTTACTTCCCTCCTTGGATTCACCCTTGCACAGGTTACCGATACTTTAAGTGTGAAAGAAGATGAGGAGAATATTCCCCAGATAACTGTATTTGCTGAAGACCTTGAGAGTGACGATCAGGCGCAAGATATAGGAGGATTATTACAGTCGTCGCGCGATATTTTTGTTTCAACTGCCGGTTATGTTTTCGGACAAACAAGATTTAAGATCCGTGGATATAATTCTGAAAATACCAGTGTGTTAATAAATGGAGTTCAGGTAAATGATTTTGTAACCGGACGGGCATACTGGTCGAGTTGGGGTGGATTGAACGACGCTACCAGGAGTAAAGAAATTGAAACAGGCATTGCTTCTTCAAATTTTGCTTTTGGCGGAGTTGGAGGTGTAACCAATATGATTACAAGGGCTTCCTCATTCAGAAAGCAGATAAAGCTCACCTATTCTCTTACCAACCGGAGTTACAGAAACAGGCTTATGTTTCTTTATTCTACGGGGATGATGGAAAATGGATGGGCCATTGTTGCTTCCGGCTCGCGGAGATGGGCGAACGAGGGATATGTAGATGGAACCTTTTACGATGCCTGGGGTTATTTTTTATCGGTTGAAAAGAAATTCAGTAAACAACATAGCCTGGGTTTAATCATCTATGGAAGTCCAAATAAAAGGGGCAGAAACGGTGTAAGTGTTCAGGAGGCATATGACTTTGCAGAAACAAATTATTATAATCCATATTGGGGCTATCAGAATGGAGAAAAAAGAAATTCGAGGGTCGGGAATTACCATCAACCTATGTTCATGCTGAGTCACTATTGGACAATAGATAAGAAAACATCGTTAACATCTACTGTCTATTATTCATTTGGCAGGGGAGGTTCAACAGCACTTGACTGGTATGACGTTGCTGATCCCCGACCGGATTATTATCGGAATTTACCGAGTTATGATCGTGATTTTAATGGCCTAACACCTGAGGATCGTTTAGATTTTTGGGAAGATGAAGATGATGATACCTATAGACAGCTTGATTTTGATCACTTCTATTTTATAAACAGAAAAAACCTTTACACCATTTATGATGTCGGAGGGGTCGAAGGACAGAATCATACTGGAATGTTATCGAATTATATCATTGAAGACCGCAGGAATGATAAAAACCAGATTGGGGCAAATTTTAATTTTAAGAAGGAGTTAAATGATCATATTACCCTTTCAAGTGGTTTAAACTTAAGTTGGTTTAAGGGTAATAAATTCAAAGTAGTGAAGGATTTGATGGGTGGTGACTTTTATTTAAGTATTGATAAATATGCCGAACGCGACTTTCCTGTAAATTCTCCTGAAATCCAGAACGACCTGAATAATCCTAACCAGGTAATCATGGAGGGAGACAAATTCGGATATGATTATACTGCCAATATAAATAAATACAACTTTTTTGTGCAAAGTGATTTTTCATATAGCAAAGTTGATTTTTTTGTTGCCGGGATGCTTTCATACGATGAGTTTTGGCGTACCGGTCATATGAGAAACGGTAAGTTTCCCGATAATTCTTATGGCGATTCTGAAAAGCAAAAATTTACAAATTATGGGTTAAAGGGCGGTGCAACTTACAAAATTACAGGCAGGCATCTCATTGATCTGAATGCCATGTATATGACACGTGCTCCGTTTTTCAGGACTGCATACATCTCTGACCGCACAAGGGATCAGGTAGTTGATAACCTGACAAATGAGAAGATTTTTTCGGCTGATTTGAGCTATATTTACCGGTCGCCTTACCTTAAAGCAAGGGCAACAGCATATTATACCAAGTTTGTTGACCAGGTTTATTCCCGAAGTTTTTACCACGAAGTATTGCGAAGTTTTGTAAACTACCAGATGGTAGGAGTTGATAAAGTGCATTACGGCGTAGAAGTGGGACTTGACGGAAAAATTACTCAGAATTTCTCATTGATTGGAGTCCTTGCAATTGGTGAGTATTATTATGATTCTCGTCCTACCTCTACGATTTCAGTAGATAATAATGCAATGGTTTTGAGTAATCGTACCGTGTATTTGAAAAATTATAAGGTCGGAGGTTTTCCGCAAACGGCAGTTTCAGTAGGAGTTAAATATTTTTCCTCCGACTATATTTATGGCGGGGCCAGTATAAATTATTACGACAATATCTATATTGATATTAATCCTGATCGCAGGTCAGCCGAAGCTGTGTCGAATTATGCTCCTGATTACCCGAAGGATCGTGAAGAAATATTGGAACAGCAACAGTTTGACCCTGCTTTTACCATTGATGCTTATATCGGAAAATCTTTCAGGATAGATTATAAATATTTTATTTCGGTAAACTTTAGCGTTAATAATATTTTGAATAATCAGGATTTTGCTTTTGGCGGATTTGAGCAGTACCGATATGATCCGTTTGAAATGGATAAATTTCCTTCAAAATATTTTTACCTCTATGGGCGTCAATATTATCTTAATATAAATTTCAGATTTTAAATAACGAATTAACAGAAAAATATATAAAATGAAAAGATCAATTATATCAATTGTAGTAATTCTAATTGCAGGATTAGGAATCTTTTTTAATGGGTGTGTGAAGGATGAACCGGATGCACCAGCAGAAACCACCATTCCTTTCGACCCGGACAAGGTTTTAACCATTGGCCAGATAAAAAATATGATGGCCGATAGTGGTGGAATTTATACCTTTAAAGACAATTATTCATTTCGAGCGGTGGTTGTTATGGATGAGAAAACAGGAAATATTTATAAAAGTTCTTTTGTTCAGGATGAAACCGGTGGAATACAGCTTAATTTCTTTAATCCCGGTGGTTTGTATGTGGGAGATTCCATTCAGGTTTTACTTAATAAAACGACAGTTGAATCTTATCATCAATTATATCAGATTCAAAATCTGAATGTTGGTAAAGCCATTTATAAAATTGCAACAGGTAAATTTATTGAACCGGAAGTTATTACCCTCCAGGAGTTTAATCTTAATATTGATAAATACCAATGTACATTGGTGAAATTCGACAGCGTACAGTTTACTGACAGCGAATTAGATAAAACTTATGCTGATTCTGCAAACCTTACTGATAAAAATCGATTTATTGAAGATTGTGATGAATTTATATCTCAGGTAAGAACAAGTGGTTATGCGAATTTTGCAAATCATCCCCTGCCAAAAGGAAAAGGGTCTTTGGTTGCTATTGCAACGGTATATGATGACGAATCCCAGATGGTTATAAGGTCTACAGATGAAGTACAACTGACAGGCTTAAGATGTGATGGTGGTTCCGGTAACATGCTTTTCTTTGAAGGATTTGATGATGGAATGGGTGATTGGGAAAATATTAGTGTTATTGGAAATCAGGTTTGGGAATTCAGTTCAAGCTATGGTGATCCTGCACCGGGAGTTACAATTTCAGGATATACAGGATCATATCATCAAAATGATGATTGGTTGATTTCTCCGGAATTTGATCTTTCAACTTATTCTTCTGCTTCGCTTTCTTTTGTAACAGCCAGAAATTACAATGGTAATGTCTTAGAAGTGAAAATATCAACCGATTATGATGGATTGGGTGATCCTTCAACGGCAACATGGAATCCACTGCAACCGATGTTATCTTCAGGTAACTTTGAATGGGTTAGTTCGGGTAATTTAAATATTTCTAATTTTGTTGGCGAAACTATTCACGTTGCTTTCAGATATACATCAACAAACAGCGCCTGTGCCACATGGGAGCTGGATAATATTAAAATCTCTTATGAAGAATAATTAAACAATTTGTTAGATAAAAAATTATAACAGCATTTAACCATTTAAAAACATAACTATGAAAAATTTCTACATTTTACTTATTGCAATGATTGTTTCAGCAGGCCTATTTGCTCAAACAACAGTTACCATCTATGAAATTCAAGGCCAGCAAGCTGCTTCCCCTTATGAAGGTCAGGAGGTGGAAACTACCGGAATAGTTACCGCAATAGTTACCGGTACTTCTGCTGATGGTTATTATATCCAGGATGGAACCGGAGCCTGGAATGGTGTTTTTGTATATGATAATAACAATACACCTTCTATTGGTGATGAGCTTACTATTACTGGTGAAGTTCAGGAGTATTATGAACTAACAGAAATTGGTTATATTGATGCCTTTAATGTGAACTCACAGGGTAATGCTTTGCCCGATGCCGAGATCATCAGCGTACCTGATGCCAACATGGAAGACTATGAAGGTGTCTTTGTACGGGTTGAAAATTTAACCGTAACTGCTGAACCTAACCAATATGGAATTTGGGCAACTGAGGATGGAAATGGAGATGAATTATTGGTTGACGATGATATGTTTTC
>JAUVJI010000206.1 GCA_030596605.1 Bacteroidales bacterium | reverse complement strand
GATCCTCCGGGATTTACTTCAACAGAACAAAATCCAATTGTTATACCGACAGAGACAACCGATTATATCCTTGAAGTAAATGATGGTACGGTTTCTATTTATGATACTGTTACGGTTACTATGTTCCCCTTTCCGGGCATTCCCGGAACACCTTCCGGTCCTACTTCCGTTTGTGCTAACGGGGGAAACACTGAATATAGTACTAGTGGTGCAACCAATGCCACATCATATAGCTGGGTTATTGATCCGGAAGAAGCCGGTGATATTTCAGGTACATCCACTTCTGTTACTATATTTTGGGATGAAAATTTCTTAGGTGAAGCTAACCTGAGTGTTGCAGGAATAAATAATTTTTGTGAAGGTTCTTATTCCGACGAATTAGTGATTACACTATACCTGCCTGATGTATCACTTGAACCTTTTGACACTGTTTGTGTAGGATGGGCTGCATTTGAACTCACCGGCGGATCACCTGCCGGCGGAGTATACTCAGGCACTAGTGTGGTAGATGGTTGGTTTGATCCGGCAGTTGCTGGCATAGGCACACATATAATTACTTATACATATACAGATACAAACCTGTGTGAAAACTCAGCAGAGCAGGACATTGTGGTGGATGCCTGCACTGGAATTAATCTGCCTGATGGTATGAGTATAGGAGTCCTGCCAAATCCAAGTAGTGGCCTATTTAAAGTTATCATTAATTCTAAGATTACTGAGAAAGTGAATATTAAAGTAATGAATAACCAGGGTGTGGAAGTATTTGAAGAGTTAAATGTAGAATTAACTGACAAATACATGACCGAGGTGAATCTCATAAACTATGCCAGGGGATTATATTATCTCTATATTCAAACAAATGATGCTAATTATATTGAAAAGATCATTGTAAAGTAATTAAACTTTAAATCGTAAAATACTTTTAACCCCGATCAATCTATGTTGGTTGGGGTTATTTTGTACTCTAATCCTAAAATTTCATATCTCATTGTTCTGCTGATATTGATTCAAAATCTTTTTCAAGTTGGTAAAAACCTGTAGCAGAGCATTTGCGGCAATTACCTCTTTGGTCAAAAATGCACTTACCTGTCAGGTTGAAAAATATGATCTGTAACTAACAGGATCAAGACAACCTGTTAGGTTTTGTTTAGGTATTTATTTTACAATCAAATGAAATTTCTGACTTCTGATTCCCTGGAAACAATAGGGAACAATAGCATTTCTGTCAACCTGTAAATATTCCAGACTCGTTACGTTGCATAAACTTTCAGGTATGTTAAGCATTACACCAGAATAGGCCAGGTCCAACTCAATCAAACCAGACATATTTCCTATTTCAACCGGTAAATATTCAATACTATTTTTACCAACATAAAGTAAGGCAAGAGATTTACAATCACCTATTTGAGGGGGTAATGAAACAAGCTGATTATGGCCAAGGTGTAACTTGGCAAGATTTTCCAAAAATCCAATGCTGCCTGGTAATTCTTTTAAATTGTTATAGTCAAGTTTTAATTCAACCAGATTTGTTAAATCACCAATTTCCCATGGAAGTGTTTCCAATTCATTCATAAAAAGGGTAAGTGTTTCCAGGTTTTTGAGTTCGCCAATTTCCCTTGGCAGGCTTTTTATATCATTTCGGCTTAAGGCCAGCCTTTTTAAGTTTTTTAAATTTTTGATCTCAGGTGGAATTGTAGTCAATTTATTCTTAAATAAAATCAACTCTTCCAGATTGACAAGTAGAAATACTTCAGGAGGGATCTCGATAAGTTTTTGTTTGCCAAGGTCAAGAACTTTTACTTTCTCAGAATTTTCCAGTGCTTTTTCAAGACTTCCATAACGCTGTGCATAGGTCGCCAAAAAGCTGATAATTAATAATAATAGAAATACTGGTTTTAAAATTTTCATAAAAAGATATGTTAGGTTAAAAACTTTCTAAATTTTTGTGTCGGGCATCACTTTTCTCCATTGTAGAAATTGAATAATCATAATCATACAAAGCTCCTTCCCATGCACCATACATGGCATTAGGCAGTACAATAAACTGTTTACCAAACTCGGTTTTCATTTCATCTACAAGTTCAAACCTTTCAGTTATATTCTTCTTTTCAAAAACGTTTGCAAAATCATTCAGGTTATCGCCAATCAACAGTATGATTTTTCTTGTTTCACTTACAAAGTCCCTTCTGGCTTTTTTGCTTGACTCATCTGTTTTCATAAATAAATGATCATTTTGTGCAAAAGGAAAATCCAATGATTTTAAATTCTTCAGGGTTTGCTCTCTGTATTTTTCCTTTCGATTGGTAATGTAATAAACTTCAATTCCTTTTGATTGGGCATACTTTAAAAACTCCAGGGCACCCGGAACCGGTTTAGCATTGGATGCATTCATCCATTCATCCCAATAATCAGGATAACTAACATTTTCCAAAATACATTTTGCTTCATAGGGGCTATTATCCAAAACTGTTTCATCAATGTCCAGCACAATGGCCTGCTGTTTTTGCAAACCCATAATTCGCAAATTCTGATCCAGTTGATATTTAGCCACATTAAATGCCTGATAACACAGTGCGCGGTATTCAGCAGCTGTTTGCTGGTAAAGCACAGCCATGGTTAAATGATCACTGGAAGTTAATGCTGGTTCTTCACCACTTTGTTTACTAAAAGCTGAGGAGTTTTTGCAACTTTGGAAAACAGTTCCAAATACCAGAAATAAAACTATTGATAAAATTATCCTTTTCATATTTCAATTTTTATTTAAAATTTAATCCCAGATATACCTGATGAAACTTTCAAATTCACCTATTTCATTTATTACTTCATCCATTGTTAAACTACTCTTGTAACCTTGCACAGCCCAGGCTATGTTATTCCGTTGTTGTTTTAATCCTGGATGGTTTAGGTTAAAAATATCTCTCGTAAATTTCGCCTTTTCATTTTTAGCAATCAGTTTGCCAGATGTATAATATTCAAAATTACCAGTTGGATCTTCATTAACAGGATTTATAATTTTTTCAAAATCTTCTTTTGAATTTACTTCTGTATCCTTTGTTGATGCACAATGGTTAGGATGATTACATGAAACAAGAAGATTACTGTAGATAAATGTAAGTTCTGGAAAAATATGTTTAAGTTTAAAATGGTCTATGTGTGATGATGTATTTTCATAAGAAATCCTTGATTCGCAATATGCACATTGAAATTGTTGCTCATTTTCAAGTATATGCTTTCGTAAATCTATTCGGATTTTATTTATTCCATCCCAGTTAACAGGTTTTTTGTTTCTAATAAAATCCTTATAAAGTTTTGGTTCTGATGATTTATTTATTTTTTTCATTTTCTTTTTTCCGTCTGGCTATTTCAAGCCTCAGCATCATAAGGTCTTTATCATTTCTACCTAACAATTCTTCTAATTCATTTTGAAGGTTTAAAAATTTATTGGAGTTATATTGATTCTTGTGAACAAAATCAAACAATAACTCAATCTTCTCATTGATTCCTGGAATCCTTAATGATTCAAGGTTCATAATTTCCAGCAGCACCCTTTGTACTTCATACCCATAAGAACCATCAAAATCAGAAACAACTTCTATTTTATCACCTCTTTTTACCAATAATCTCAAAGACTCCTTTTTTGCAGAAGCAATAATGTGCGGCGAATGAGTAGCAATAATTATTTGATTGTTATTTTCTTTTGCAAAGTCCTCATAGATTTTTAAAATTCTGTTTTGCCAGTTAGGGTGGAGGGAGGATTCGGGTTCGTCTATAAGGATTAAAGAATTATTAATATTTGCTAAATAAAGGGAAAATGCTTTGGTAATCAATTCTTTTTCTCCGGTTGATAAGTCATCTAATCCAATTTTCTTTGATGTATTACTTTTAAAGTAAACATTTCTATATTTATCTAAAGTTTCAAATTCAACTTGCAAATCAAACCCTTCGAAAATTTTATTTAGTATTTTCTGTACCCTTGCGTATGCCTGGCTACTTTTTAAATCTTCTTCATATATAAGTTTGTCAATATATCGAATTATAACATTCTTTGAATTCTTAGTGTCATTTTGGTATGCTTTAATATATTTTACTGCATTTAGATAGGATGGAATAAAAACCTTTGAATCTAAATCATACTCTACCTCAAATTCTGGATACCGTCTGAATTCTATAAACTCAATCTCATTGGTTTCAACATTTAAAGCTTCACATTCTATATAATTAAATTTATCCTCTAAATACTTTTCTTTTTCTATAAAGTTATATGTGAAATCAAATAACGTAGTTTTCCCACTCCCATTAATACCCGCAACTACAATTATATTAAGAGGTTCTCCATTGCTCGTTAAATCAATTTCAAAATCTTTAAAAATTTTATATTCCTGAATATGTATTTTTCGAATTTTCATTGGATGTAATTGTATAATTGCAAAAGTAATAAAATAGTACACTGATTATTATGATCTTTATGATTAGGTATGATTTAATCTTAAAAAAATATTACTCTATTATTTTCTAAAATAGTTAATGTATATCTTTGCAAATACGATGATTCATAAAAAGAAAATACCGACTTTTGAGAATGAAAAAGAAGATCGTGCTTTTTGGGCTAAGGCTGATGTTACAGAATATGTTGATTGGTCGAAAGCCGGTAAAGTTACTTTTTCAAACCTGAAGCCTTCCACGAAAACCATATCCCTTCGGCTTCCTGAATTCATTTTAGATGAACTCAAACTATTGGCTCACAAGCGGGATGTTCCTTATCAATCGCTTATACTTTACTTTGAGTAATCAGCAGCAGCCATTCGCTGATAGCTGTTATAACGCCATTTGGCATTTTCTTCGGCTGCTGCGAATAATTCAACTGCTTCTTTCGGGAATGACTTTTTAAGTGAAGTATACCTTACTTCCCTTCCCAGAAATTCCTGGAATTTAGACCAATCCGGTTCTTTAGAATCATAAGTAAATGGATTTTTACCTTCTTTCTCCAATAACGGATTGAACCTGTACAGATGCCAGTATCCACATTCAACTGCAAGCTTTTCTTCTTCCTGTGTCTGGCTCATTCCAAAACGTAAACCATGTGCAATACATGGCGAATAAGCAATAATCAATGAAGGCCCAGGATAAGCTTCGGCTTCACGGATTGCCTTTAGGGTTTGTGATTGGCTGGCCCCCATTGCAATTTGTGTAACATAAACATATCCGTAGGTCATGGCCATGGCACCAAGGTCTTTTTTTCTTATTTTTTTACCTGATGCTGCAAATTTTGCTACAGCGCCAACAGGAGTAGATTTAGAAGCCTGGCCTCCTGTATTTGAGTAAACTTCGGTATCAAGCACTAAAATATTTACATCATCTCCCGAAGCTATAACATGGTCGAGGCCGCCGTAGCCAATGTCGTAAGCCCAACCGTCTCCACCAAATGCCCACACAGACTTTTTAGAAAAATATTGTTTCAGCTTAAGAAATTCTTTTGCTATCGGTTCTTTCTCTTTTTCTAATGCAGGTATTAATTTTAAAGAAACTTTATCCGATCCAACAAGATTGTCTTTACTATTTAACCACTGATTAAATAATTCTTTGGTAGAGGCTGAAAAATTACCTTTTCCATTGCTCATCATATTGGCAATCCTTTTTCTCATTTTAGTAATGCCTGTTGCCATACCAAAGCTATACTCTACATTATCCTCGAAAAGTGAATTTGCCCATGCAGGCCCTCTGCCTGTTTTTTTACTCGTACAGTAAGGTATTGCCGGAGCAGAGCCACCATAAATTGATGAACAACCGGTTGCATTAGCAATCATCATTTGCTCGCCGAATAATTGAGTAATGAGTTTTACATAAGCTGTTTCGCCACATCCGGCACAAGCTCCTGAAAATTCAAATAGCGGTTGGGCAAACTGGCTGTTTTTTACTGATTTATCTTTTGGTACAATATCATCTTTGTAAGTTACTTTATTATCCATGTAATTCCACCTGTCTGCCTCAATAAATTGGGTAGTCAAAGGTTTCATCACCAATGATTTTTCTTTTGAAGGACAAACCTGAACGCAGTTGCCGCAACCCGTACAATCAAGCGGGCTTAACTGTATCCTGAATTTCAAACCTTCAAAAATTTTTGTTGGTTTAGCATCTATTAAAGCAGTTCCTGAAGGTACATTCTCTGCTTCCTTTTTATCAAGCAAAAACGGGCGGATACAGCCATGAGGACAAACCAAAGAACATTGGTTACATTGAATACAATTTTCAGATAACCATTCAGGGACATCAATTGCAACACCACGTTTTTCGAGGGCTGTCGTTCCTGTCGGGAAGGTACCATCTTCTCTTCCTTTAAATACACTGACCGGCAATGAATCTCCATTAAGCGCATTCATCGGGTTAAATATTTCTCTGATAAAATCAGGAAGATCAGGGTTGTCTTTTTCTTTCTTAATATTTATGTCAGCCCATTTTTTTGGTACTTCAATTTTAGTAATGGCACCTCCCTGGTCCACAGCAGCAAAGTTCATATTAACAATCATTTCACCCTTTTTGCCATAAGTTTTGGAAATAGCAGTTTTCATTTCCTCAACAGCGAGTTCATAAGGAATTACTTCCGTAACTTTAAAAAAGGCCGATTGCATTATCGTGTTAGTCCGGGAACCCAGTCCTATTTCTTTTGCAATTTTTGTAGCATTTATTATATAAAATGAAATATTATTTTGAGCCATGTACTTTTTGAAATTATCTGGCAG
>JAUVJI010000184.1 GCA_030596605.1 Bacteroidales bacterium | reverse complement strand
GCCAAAAGAAAGTTTATCATTGCTGATACCCCGGGTCATGAGCAATATACAAGGAACATGGTTACGGGAGCATCCACTGCCAACCTCGCAATAATTCTTGTCGATGCACGTCACGGAGTTATAACCCAAACAAAGCGCCATACATATATTGTCTCATTATTGGGGATTAAACACGTTGTACTGGCTGTAAACAAAATGGACCTTGTTGATTTCGCAGAGGAAAGATTCAACCAGATTTGCAACGACTACAGGGATTTCGTTACCCAGCTTGATGTGCCTGATATTACTTTCATTCCAATGTCAGCATTGAAAGGTGACAATGTCGTTAATGTTACTGATAAAATGCCCTGGTATCACGGTAAATCAATGCTTGAATTTTTAGAAACGGTTCACATTAGCAGTGATCGAAATTTTGAAGATTTACGATATCCGATTCAATACGTAAACCGTCCGTCATTGAAGTTCAGAGGTTTTGCAACTACGGTTGCATCCGGTGTCATTCGCAAAGGTGACAAAGTTATGGCTTTACCTTCAAGGAAAACCTCAACTGTAAAGACAATAACAACCTATGATGGTGATAAAGAATATGCTTATCCTCCTCAGGCAGTTACAGTTACTCTTGAAGACGAAATTGATATTTCACGTGGTGATATGCTGGCCCATCCTGATAATCTTCCAAAGGTCGACAGGCATATTGAAGCTCACCTGGTTTGGATGGATGAAAAGCCTATGAATCCTGATACTCAATTTTTTATAAAACAAACTACAAATACTACCAAAGCACGGGTTGATGCTATTCAATATAGAACTGACGTGAATACTCTGGAAAAATCAGGTGTTGACATTCTTGAATTGAATGAAATTGGGAGAGTCGTTTTAACTACGAACAAGCCTCTTTTCTTTGATCCATACAAGAAAAACAGAAGTACCGGGTCCTTTATTCTTATTGATCCGGTTTCACACCATACATGTGCAGTTGGGATGATCATCGACCGATTCACAGGTAAAGAACTTAATATCCATATTACAGGAACGGACAAACAGAAAATTATCCAGGGTAAAAGCCTGATAAGAAAAGAAACGCGGGAGAAAAAACTGAATCAAAAAGGTACAACTCTATGGATAACCGGACTGCATGGTTGTGGTAAAAACGAACTTGCATTTTCATTGGAAAAACAGTTATTCGATTTTGATGCTACTGCCGTGCTTCTTGATGGTAAAGCAATGCGAATGGGTTTATCACGTGAATTGGATTATTCACCTTCTGACCGGGCAGAACATCTTCGACGCGTGGCCCATGTCTGTAAATCGCTTAATGATCAGGGAATAATAACCATTTGTTCCTTCGTTTCTCCGGATGGTAATGTGAGAGATCAGGTGGCCGAAATAATAGGAAAAGAAAGGTTCAAGCTAATTTATATAGATTCTGATATTAAATATTGCCGCAAGAATGACAAATATGGCCTTTATAAAAAAGCCGATTCCGGGGAGTTAAAATATTTACCCGGCGTCGATATGAATTTTGATATTCCTGAAAAACCTGATTTAAAACTGGATCCCCGAAATAATGATAATAACATTCTCAAGATAACTGAATACCTGTCAAATAATAAATTATTTCCGCTGGAATAATTAAAGGCTGATAAACCAACCGGAAAGCTGTAATTCTATTCCGGGATTATTCCTTTTTGTTGTAAAGTGCATATTATCAATTACATATTGAATTAAAATGATTATTGTATATTCGTTAATTATTGTTAAGATATCTTTAGTTCCCTAAATAGTTATTTGAAAAATAAAAAGAATGAGTAGTTTTGCTACTCGTTTTTAAACACTATACCGTATAAGTAACAGAATAACAATAGTTTAAGAAACAACACTGATTTTATATGCTCGAAGCGCTTATCACATCTAAAACCAGAATCAATCTGTTGCTTAAGTTTTTCCTTAATAGTAATAACAAAGCATGGCTAAGATCACTCGAATCAGAATTCGGTGAATCTACCAATGCTATCCGTCTTGAACTAAACCGCTTTTTAAAAGCTGGCTTGTTGGTTACTGTAAATGAAGGAAATAAAAAGGTATATACGGCCAATACAAAACATCCATTATATATTGATATTCATAACCTTTTGTTGAAACACATTGGTTTAGATAAGATCATTGATAAGGTAACTTCAAAACTTGGAAAGCTGAATTCAGTTTATCTCGTTGGTGAATTGGAAAAAGGTAAAAACAGCAAGGTGATTGACCTATGGTTTGTTGGTGAAAACCTGGATAAAAATTACTTGCTCAAACTGGTTGAGAAATCAGAGGAAATGATAAACCGGAAAATCCGGTATATCATTTTAACAGATAAGGAATTAAAGGATTTTTTAACCGGTAAAAGCAAAGATGAGCTTTTACTTGTTTGGAAAGAATAGGACTCATTACGTAATACGTGGGAATACAGTTATATAAGAAGATATTATGTGACTTAGGAGGCGAAGCTGTATTTATTAAGAAGTAATTTTTTCTCTAATTTTGAAATTTTAAATAATGAAAACGGTAATTTTAGCAGGGGGCTTTGGTACCCGCCTGAGCGAGGAAACATCTGTTCTTCCAAAACCTATGGTTGAAATAGGTGGCCGACCTCTCTTGTGGCACATCATGAAGATGTACTCAAGCCAGGGTTTCAATGATTTTATAATTTGTCTGGGCTATAAGGGGCATGTGATAAAACAGTTCTTTATGGATTACTATATGTTGAAATCGGATTTACGTATAGACATGAAGCACAATAATATTGAGGTACTGAAAAATAATGTTGAACCCTGGAAAGTAACTTTAGTTGATACTGGTCAGAATACGATGACAGGGGGGAGAATTAAGCGTGTAAAAGATTACATAGGTGAAGAACCTTTTTTCCTTACTTATGGTGACGGTGTAAGTGATGTGGATTTCAATGAGCTACTTTCTTTCCATAAAAATCAAAACTCATATGCAACATTAACAGCCGTTCAGCCACCAGGACGCTACGGAGCTTTTACTCTCGAATCAGATAAAATTATGAGTTTTAGAGAAAAACCAAAAGGCGACTCAGCTTGGATTAACGGAGGATTTTTCGTGCTCGAACCCCAAATATTTGATTACATTAGTGATGATTCTACGGTATGGGAAAGAGAACCGATGGAAAAGCTTGCACACGACGGAAAACTTTCAGCTTACAAACACAATAAATACTGGCAGAGCATGGATTCGTTGCGTGATAAAAAAGTGCTGGAGCAAGTTTGGAACAGTGGCAACCCACATTGGAAATCCTGGTAAACCGATGCTTTACCTGTAGTACTTTGAGCTTTTCACTACTAATTTTTTTTGATATTTATGAAAAATAGAATTCTTGATGAAGACATGACTTACATTCTGGGTAAGTTGTCAGCCGAAGAAAAAAATAAACTTAAAGACGCTATTATATTAATAAGCGGTTGTGGTGGATTTTTAGGTTACTATTTTATGCACTTTTTTGCGCATTTCGCAGAAGAACTACAAATTAAAAAAGTAATTGCGCTTGAAAACTTTTTGACCGGTACCCGTGATTGGTTGGATTCATTAGTTGAAAGCAACGATAAAATTCATCTCCACGAGTTCAATGTAATTGAAGATAACCTTGAAGATATTGAAGATGCTGATCAGGCAAATCTTATCATACATGGGGCATCAATTGCATCGCCCATATTTTACAGAATCTATCCTGTTGAAACAATGGATGCTAATGTAACCGGGCTGAGAAGAATGCTTGACTTTTATAAGGAAAAAAATATTGATGGTTTTATTTTCTTTTCAAGCAGCGAAATCTATGGCGACCCGTTCCCTGAGTTTATACCAACATCTGAAGATTATAAAGGAAATGTAGCAACTATGGGTCCCAGAGCTTGTTATGATGAAGCCAAAAGATATGGTGAAACGCTTTGCTATGTGTTTCACCACAAATTCGAAATGCCTGTAACCATTGCCCGACCTTTTAATAATTATGGACCGGGGATGAATATAAACGATAAAAGATTACCTGCAGATTTTGCCAAGGCTGTTCATGAAGGTCGCAATCTGGTAATGCTCTCTGATGGAAAACCAACCCGAACATTTTGTTATATAGCAGATGCAATAACAGGCTACTTAAAAGTAATGCTTCATGGCAAACTTGATGTATTCAATATTGGCATTGACAAACCTGAGATTTCAGTGGCAGAATTTGCAAACCTCTTCATGAAAAATGCTCAGAAAATATACGATTATCAAGGAAAAGTTGAATTTAAAATTTCTCAGGATCAGCACTATATGACCGATAACCCCAACAGGAGATGCCCTGTTATTGATAAGGCCAGAAAGATTTTGGATTATAATCCAACAATCAATGTTGCAGAAGGGGTTGGGCGTTATCTTCAGTTTTTAAAAATTAATAACGGTGAATTATTATGATAACTGTAATTGGATTAGGATTCGTTGGATTAACGACCGGGCTTGGTTTTGCAAAAAAAGGATTCAAAACCTATGGTATTGATATAAATGCCGAACGACTTGGTAAGCTCAAAAATTATGAGATACCATTCCATGAGCCACATTTAAAGGAGGTTCTTGGAGAAACGCTTGGTAAATCGTTCTTTATTGATGCCTCTTTAAATGAAGCGATTAAAAACAGCGAAGTTGTTTTTCTCTGTGTTGGAACCCCGGCCTCAGAGGATGGAAGTGCCGACATTTCACATTTATTGACAGCCATTGATCAAATCTTATCTGTTGATTCTGATTCATATAAAGTATTGGTCGTTAAATCTACTGTTCCACCTTCTACACTTTTACAGCGGGTAAAGCCTTACGTTGAGAAAATAATTCATGGAACTAATAAACAAATTGGCTTTGCATCAAACCCCGAATTCCTGCGGGAGGGCTATTGCTGGATAGATTTCATCGAACCGGACCGCATTGTAATTGGTGTTAATGATGAAAAATCAAAAGCAGTTCTTTCTACAATTTACAAACCATTTGGCGCGCCCATCCATTTTGTATCCTACAATTCTGCCGAGTTTATAAAGTATCTTTCGAATACACTACTTTCTACACTGATAAGCTATTCCAATGAAATGTCAATGATTGCTGATAAGATTGGTGACATCGATATTCCAAACACATTCAAAATTTTACATGAAGATAAACGCTGGAGTGGAAATCCTGCTTCAATGTCATCTTATGTGTATCCCGGTTGCGGATACGGGGGATATTGCCTCCCAAAAGATACCGAAGCAATGAATGCCATCGCCAGAGCCAACGGAGTTGACACAGCAGTTTTGAGTGGAAACCTTAAAATTAATGCCGACATTAAAGACTATCTTGTTGATAAACTTGAAAATGAGCTTAAGAAAAATGATGCAATCGGCATTCTGGGATTGTCCTTCAAACCTGATTCGGATGACGTGCGAATAACGCCAGCCAAGGAAATTATTGAAAAACTTCTCCGTAAAGGTTTTACAAACATCTCTGCCTATGACCCGATTTCGAACGAGGTTTTCAGAAAAGAATATCCTGAAATGGCTATTAAATATTTTGATGATCTTGATTCATTAATTAAACACAACAACAATGTTGTAATTCTAACCGGGTGGAAAGAGTTCAAAGAAAATGAACAGAAAATCAAGAAAAGAAATGTTTACGATTTCAGATACATTTATATTTCATGAAGATTATAAAAACCCCGATAAAGGGTTGTTTTGAATTGCATCCAAAAGTTTTTCAAGACACAAGGGGAAGACTTGTAAAAACCTATCATGAAGATGTTTTTGCTTCAAATGGTTTAGCCACTGATTTTACCGAAGAATATTATTCCGTATCAAACCAATCTGTTTTAAGAGGGCTTCATTTTCAATTACCTCCCAATGACCATGTCAAATGTGTTACTTGTTTACAAGGTAGAATATTTGATGTAGTTGTTGACCTAAGAAAAATCTCTCCTACTTACCAGAAACATTTTTACCTTGAATTAGATTCAGAAAAAGGGAATATGTTATACATTCCAAAAGGATTGGCACATGGATTTTATGTATTAAGTGACCAGGCAATTTTTTTATGCAGGAGTAATGTTGTATATAAACCGGAAAGTGATACCGGGGTTCGTTGGGACTCTTGTGGTATTAAATGGCCAAATAAAAACCCAATTTTATCTGACAGGGATAAACAAATGATCAAACTTGATGATTTCATTAGCCCTTTTTAAACAAATAGAAAGCAAAGCAGATGATTATTATTGATACGGCCTTAAAAAAGAGGGAGGAGCAAAATAATCCAATAAGGATAGCCGTAATTGGTGCCGGTGAAATGGCAAAAGGGATTATTAATCAAATTATGAATCATACACCTGGAATTATAGTTGCTGCCACCTATAACCGTACGCTAAAAAAAGTTATTGATTTGTATGAAAGTGTGGGCATTGACAATTATAAGATAACTGATAAATTTTCTGATTTTGAGAAAGCTATTTCCAGTAACATACCAATAATTACACAAAATATTGAGGCAATTTGTATAGCGCCAAAAATTGATGTAATCATTGAAGTAACAGGTACTGTTAATTTTGCGGTTGAAACAATATTAATGGCTATAACGAATAATAAAAATGTATTATCATTTAATGTTGAGGTTGATGCTACGCTTGGCCCGATAATAAATCAAAAAGCCACATCAGCAGGTGTTAAATACAGTGTAGCAGATGGAGATCAACCAGGCGTAACACTCAATTTGTATCGTTTTGTAAAAGGTATGGGATTTGAACCTTTGCTTTGTGGGAATATTAAGGGATTACAAGATCATTACCGAAACCCGACTACACAAAAATCATTTGCGGCAAAATGGGATATGACCCCGGAAATGGTTACAAGTTTTGCGGATGGAACTAAAATTTCATTTGAACAGGCTTGTATTGCAAATGCTACCGGGATGCAAGTTGCAAAAAGAGGAATGTATGGGTATCATTCAGATAAGCATGTTGATGATTTAACAGATTTATATGATATAAATCAATTAAAGAAACTAGGTGGGATAGTAGATTATGTTGTTGGTGCAAAACCAGGACCAGGCGTGTTTATTTATGCAACAACAAATGATCCTATTTCAAAAAAATATTTGGATTATGGTAAACTGGGTAAAGGACCATTGTATAGCTTCTATGTGCCTTATCACTTACTTTTTTTTGAGATAGCGAATTCAATAGCAAGATTAATTGATTTTGATGATATTATTTTAACCGCCAAAAAAGGATCAATGGTTGATGTTGTCGCAACAGCAAAAACAGATTTAATAAAAGGAGATGTAATTGACGGATTTGGTGGATATAAAACATATGGGATTTGTGAAAATTATCCTGTTTCCAGAAAAGAAAAATTATTGCCAATGGGATTGGCCGAAGGTTGTAAATTAATTAATAATATTAAAAAAGATAGTGTAATTACGTATAATGATGTGGAGGTACCTGTTAATCTTATAAGCCATACTTTAAGAGAAGAACAAAATCGTTTTTTCAAACAATAATTGTTTACAAAGTCTCTCAACATTTTTTAATGTTATTTATGACCGACCCAGACAAAGTAATAGGAATAATACCGGCAGCTGGAAAAGCCAACAGACTGGGCAGGTTGCCTTTTAGTAAAGAGTTGTTTCCGGTTGGTATTGAAAATGAAGAAACACAAAATTACCCAAAGGTAGTTAGCCGGTATTTACTTGAATATATGTCTTTAGCCGGAATTTCAGAATTCCATTTTATTTTGAGGAATGGCAAATGGGACATACCTGCTTATTATGGGAGTGGAAAACAATTGGATTACAGTATATGCTATCATGTGACAGAATATGATTATGGAGTACCCTTTACTTTGAATCAGCCCAATCCGTTTATTAAAGATCAAATAGTAGCATTGGGATTTCCTGATATTTTATTGAAACCAGAAAGCGCTTTTAAAGATATTATTTGCAAACTGAAGGAAGAAGAGAACACTTCAGTTGTTGTAGGTTTATTCCCAACTACTCAGCCTGAAAAATACGATATGGTTGACTTTGATGAAACTTTTGCTATTAAGGATATTGTAATAAAAACCCCTGATCAAACTCAATTAAGTTTTGCCTGGATTATAGCAGCCTGGAAACCTGAATT
>JAUVJI010000187.1 GCA_030596605.1 Bacteroidales bacterium | reverse complement strand
TGAGCATACACCTAAATAGGTGAAAAAACACGAGACCTGCAAGTGATTGCAGGTCTTATTTTTCAACAACTTATCGTTTACTATTAATAATTCCTTGCGGAATTAAGGTATTAACAGTTGTTTCATTCTGTTTTATTTCATTTGTATATTCACAAACCATCACTTTCCATTTACCTGAAATTTCAATTGAAGATGATACGGTTGCTGTCCCATTAAGTATTGTTCAATGCGACGGTGGTTGTTGTATGCAAGGCGCAATACAATGGTTTATTGAATATAATCCTGATGTACTAACACCGATTGATCTATATTATCCCAATCCAAATTATCCTTTCTATGAATGGTCAAATAACCTGGTATATCAACCTAATCAAATTGTAATAACATGGTTGAGTTTTGTGGGTGGAGCCACGCTTCAACCTCCGGAAATAATGTGTGGCATTATATTTTTATATGAAGGTGGATGTTCCGAATTAATAATGTCAGGTGATGGTATAAACTGCAATTATATTTTTGAAAATGGCAGTGTGGGATGTAATACAAGCATTGACTCCTATATTACTAAAACATCAAATGATATTAATATTTGGGGACAAAATGATAAAATTATTGTGCAGTCAGAAGAACTTGTTATTGGAGATATTTTCATCTATAATTTAATTGGACAGAAAATCCATTCAGAAAGTATTCAATCCTCATACAAAGAAATAAGCATAAATCAATCCCATTCGGTTTATATTGTCAAGATTGTCACCCCTGATACTGCTTTTGTAAAAACTATTGTAAATAAATAAGCTGTCATTTCGAAACCCTTCTTTGGGTAAGCGATGTTCGCAGAGAAGGGTGAGAAATCTGTAAGTTGTTTGGCTGTTTACCAATTAATAATTATTCATGTCCTGAATTTACAGATTTCTCCTCGGCCATCTCCCCATACTGCCCCATCTCATCGAAATGACAGTCGTAGTCAAATAATATGATTTCACTTTGTGTATGACAAATAATTCATATCTTTATCGAAAAGGAAATTGATCATGAAGTCCAGTTTTATTCAGCTTATTGCAATAGTAACACTATGTTGTGTTTTTGCAGGATATGTCCATTCTCAGCAATTTATATGTGATACCATCAACCAGGCAAAACTCCTGACTTTTATAAGCAGAGAGAGTGTTTCAATTGAATTAGAAAAAGAGCTTCCGCTATTTTCAATGTTAAGCAATGAACATCTAATTACTACCATTGACGATAATTTTATTCGTACCGATTCGGCCAACTTTTATTTTCACAATGACCTTTCTTTCACTCTCGAATCAGATACCAACTTCACAAAGGGGATTAAGATAAATGTTACAATAACCAATATATCGAAAGACACTGCCATTATCGAAAATATGGTTCCTTTCGGTCAAAATAATACAGATATTTATATTACCGGAACTGGTCCCTGGAATTTAGCCCGAACAAAACTTTTTAGAAAAGGCAAAGAACCCATCGGCGTCATTCTGCCAGACAATGCATGGGAGATGGGTTATGGAGCCATGCAATTGTCTGAGGATATTTCACTTTGTGCCATTGCCCGCCGAAAAAAAGTTGAAAACGGGAAAAAGCACAGGTATAAAACTCATCTCTATCCGGTGGGATCAGTTACTTATGAAATCTTTATTGATGAATATGAGGGTGAATGGCAAAACGGCCTCAAATTGATGTTTCAGGAGAACTACCTGTTTGACCTGGAAAACTTTAATGATTCCCTTTATAAACGTGAAGATTTAAGCTGGATCAGAAATCAATACCTTATGACACTTCAGTTTGCCTGGGACCATGAGTTCTACGATGCTAAAAAAGGCGGGTATCAATTCAAAGATTTTTTAGAAAAAGAGGGAAACCTTTTTGGTGGATATGATGTATTCGGGATATGGCCCACATGGCCGACTTTAGGTGTTGACCGGCGCAATCAGTGGGATTTGTATGCTGATCTTCCGGGAGGGCTGTCAAAACTCAAAGAACTCTCTTTATGGGCAAAAGAAAACGGAACTAAGTTTTTCATTGCCTATAATCCCTGGGATCAAAGCACAAGGAAAGAAGATCCATATAAAGGAATGGCAAGGCTGATAGAAGCAGTGGATGCGGATGGAGTTGTCCTGGATTGTAAGGGCAATTCAAGCTGGGAATTACAACATGCAGCTGATAGTATCAAGCCAGGCGTGATCATGTATTCCGAAGGGATGGCCGTACCCAAAGACATGCCCGGAATAATTGCAGGGAGGGTTCATGACGCCATCTATATGCCTCCACCCTTAAACCTGAATAAACTGATCAAACCGGATTTTGCCATCTTCAGGGTTTGTCAACTGAGCCAGGGAAGGATACACAGGGAAGTGGCTATTTCTTTATTTAATGGATATGGGATAGAACTAAATACCTTTGCACCTGGCCGGCCTGATTGGATGGAAGAAGAATTGGCCTATCTCGGAAAAGCTGTTAAAATCTTAAGAGAAAATACCAAAGCCTTTAATAGTAATGAATGGTCACCTTTGATCCCAACCCTGAAGGATAATATCTGGGTGAATGAATTTCCAATTGAAAATAAAACCATATATACCATTTTCAGTCTGAATCCTAAAGGATTTTCTGATCCATTGTTCAGGGTAAACCGAGATACAAAAAAACATTATGTTAGTTTATGGCATCATGAAGAAATATTACCAGAGGCTTTGAATAACAAACTATACCTCCCGGTTAAAACCGACCCTTTTGACAAATCACATCTTGGAACAAGAAGGGAAGGAAGTGTGGATTGTATTGCTGTTTTCGACAAGATTTTAGAAGTGGAAACAAATAACAATTCAGTTTCGGTTAATAGTAAAGATGGTGATAAAATATTGGTCTGGGCCGGAAATCCAGGTTATAATAATACACCTGTCGAATTTGATACAACGTCAATAGATTTGAACTTGTATGAACTCTTTGGAAGGTATGAAGGAAAGTTCGTAATACAATTATTCAAAGCGAATGAGTTAATTGATGAAAGAATTGTTACGATTGAACCAGGCACTCCGAGATTGATAAGTACTGTAAAACCTACACCAAAAGGCTCCACCCCACCCGATGGTATGGTAGAAATTCCTATAGGTGAATTTAAGATGATTGTCGATGCGGATTCGGATTTTATCCCCTACCCTGAACATAATACTTCCCAAGTCCTGCAAATCAATCGGTTCTTCATTGATAAATATCCTGTAACCAACAACATGTTTTATGATTTTATTGAATCAACCGGATATCAGCCGGAAGACAAGAGCAATTTCCTAAAACACTGGGAGGATGGCAAGTTCCAGAAAGGAACAAAAAATCATCCTGTTGTTTATGTTAGTTATGAGGATGCTATTGCTTATGCCAACTGGGCTGAAAAAAGACTGCCCACCGAAACTGAATGGCAATATGCTGCACAGGGAACCGATGGCAGACTCTATCCCTGGGGTAATGATTCTGACACAACAAAATACAATACAGGCAGGGAGGGTATCTCCTCCGTTACTGAGTACTTCGAGGGAGCCAGCCCGTTTGGAGTTACCGATATGGTTGGGAATGTGTGGCAACTGACCAATGATATTTATGATAACGGGAGTTATTATTTTATCATCATGCGTGGTGGAAGCTATTACAATCCGACTTCAAGCTGGTGGTATGTAAAAGGTGGCCCCCAACCACTTAATAAATCACAAATATTATTACGGGTTTCGCAAGGGTTTGAACGAAATGCAACAGTTGGGTTTCGGTGTGTGAAGGATGCGGAACATTGATGATTTTTGATAAGTCGATATAAACAAATCTAATTGTAATAGTCTAACATCTAAATACTTTGTACTAATTACTATTACATATAACTCTTTGAAAATTTGTCTTTACCATTATTAATTCCTACCTTTGTAAGTCAAATCTCAATTCAACTATGGTACAGTTTATAAATATAAAGTTATACGATTTTTCCGGCAGAAAGCTATTCGAATGCTGGATATGGTAATTGAACCACTCTCCTTCACCTTTAACCTCTTTACTTTTTAACAATTAACTATTAACACTTAATATTTAACTATTCACTGTGTCATCAACTGGCATTATATTCAACATACAACGTTTCTCGGTACATGACGGACCCGGGATCAGGACGACTGTCTTTTTCAAAGGTTGCCATTTGGGTTGCCGGTGGTGCCATAATCCTGAAAGTAGAAGTTTTGAGATAGAAGAGTTTAATGGGAAGTCACTCGGTGAAAAATATACTATTGATAAACTTTTTAGTGAAATAGAAAAAGACCGTGTTTTTTATGATGAGTCGAAAGGTGGAGTTACATTCTCAGGTGGTGAACCTTTCGCACAGTCCGATTTTCTAAAGGAAATTATTACGAAGTGCAAAACAAATGAAATCAGGACTGTTATTGATACTTCAGGGTATGTTGACAGGAATATTCTTAAAAAGTTTGTGAATATCACAGATTTATTTTTGTACGACATAAAACTGATTGATCCTGTCCTTCACTTAAAGTACACAGATATTTCCAACACTGAAATTCTAAGCAACCTGGATTACCTGATGTCACAAAAGGCAAATATTATTATCAGGATACCAATGATACCGAGGATAACAGCAACTGAGGAAAACATAAAGCAGATCAGGGATTATATTTTGAAGTACGATACCAAACCGGAAATCAACCTGCTTCCTTTTCATAAAATCGCGGAAAGCAAATACAAGAAATACGGAATAAAATACCAAATGATCAACTCAACTGATCTAACTAACGATCAAATTGAACATTTCAAAAAAATATTTGCGGAATCAGGGTTCAATATAAAACTTGGAGGATAAAACCAATTTAACTTTGTCCTCCAAAGCTTTAGCAAAGGAGTACCATTTTATCAGACTTACCATAATGAACAATAGAATAAAAAACCTCAGACAACAAAGCACAGGAATCAAACCTTCCATCTCTGCTGAACGTGCACTTTTGATTACTGAATTTTACAAAAGCAAACAGGCGCTAAAGGTATGTGTACCTGTTAAAAGGGCGCTATTATTTAAATATATACTTGAAAACAAAAAGATTTGCATTAATCCGTACGAACTGATAGTAGGAGAGCGTGGACCAGCCCCACAATCCACTCCAACCTATCCCGAGATTTGTGTCCATTCTTTGGAAGATCTTGAAATTTTGGATACTCGGAAAAAGATCCCTTTTTCATCTGATGAAAAAACAAAAAAAGCTTTTGAGGAAGATATCATCCCATTCTGGAAAGGCAAAACCATTCGTGATAAAATGTTCAGTGAATTGCCTGATGAGTGGAAAGAGGCTTACAAAACAGGAGTATTTACCGAATTTATGGAACAGCGTCCACCAGGACATACAGTTTTGGACGACAAGATCTACAGGAAAGGAATGAAGGATTTCATTAGGGAAATCGAGTATGAATTAAAATCCCTTGATTTTTGCAATGATCCCGAAGCATTCAATAAAAAGGAACAATTGAAAGCGATGAAGATAACTGCTGAGGCAATTATTCTTTTTGCAAATCGTCATGCTAAAGAACTGGAACTATTTGCTTCAAATGAAAAGGGCATTGAAAGAAAAGCGGAACTCGAACAAATGGCAACAATTTGCAGAAATGTCCCGGCAAACAAACCCAACACTTTCTGGGAAGCTTTACAATACAATTGGTTTGTCCATGTCGGTGTCATTACTGAAGTCAATCCCTGGGATTCCTTTAATCCGGGAAGACTTGATCAGCATTTACTTCCATTTTATCAAAAAGAGATAAAAGAGGGGACGTTGACTAAAGGACGGGCAAAAGAAATTTTACAATCATTCTGGATCAAATTCAACAACCACCCTGCCCCACCGAAAATCGGAGTAACAGCCAAAGAAAGCAATACCTATACCGATTTTGCATTGATCAACCTTGGAGGAGTGAAAGAGGATGGATCGGACGCTGTAAATGAGCTTACCTATTTGCTACTTGACGTCATCGAGGAAATGCGTTTGCTTCAGCCGAGTTCTATGGTTCAGGTAAGTAAAAAAAATCCGGATCAATACATAAAGCGATTCCTTAAAATTGTAAAAACGGGATACGGACAACCTTCAATTTTTAACACCGATGCCATCATCCAGGAGATGCTTCGGGTTGGCAAATCCATCGAAGATGCAAGGAATGGTGGTGCAAGCGGATGTGTTGAAACAGGAGCTTTCGGGAAAGAGGCTTATATTCTCACCGGATATTTTAATATGCCAAAAGTTCTTGAGATCACGTTGAATAATGGTGCGGATCCCCGAACCAATAAAAAAATCGGGATAAAAACCGGAGACCCTGAAAAATTTAAATCATTTGACGAGTTTCTGCAGGCATTTGAAAAACAACTAAACCATTTCATCGAAATTAAGATCAAAGGCAACGATATCATTGACCGCATCTATGCTCAAAATATGCCTGTTCCTTTCCTGTCTGTTCTTATTGATGACTGTATTAAGAACGGAAAAGATTACAACGATGGTGGTGCTCGCTATAACACAAGCTATATACAGGGTGTTGGACTGGGAAGTATCACCGATGAACTGACTGCGTTAAAATACCATGTATTCGATAAAAAGACCATTTCGATGCAAGGTATGCTTGAAGTTTTAATAAATGATTTCCAGGATTATGAGGAGTTCAGGAAAGTACTCGTAGAAAAAACTCCCAAATATGGTAATGATAACGACTATGCAGATAATATTACAAGAGAGGTGTTTGAAATGTACTTTAAAGCAGTAGACGATAAACCCACAGCCAGAGGCGGTAATCACCGGGTAAATCTTTTACCGACTACCTGTCATGTTTATTTTGGAAGTGTGATCGGCGCTATGCCTGATGGAAGAAAAGCAGGCCTTCCGCTTTCCGAAGGTATTTCGCCCGTTCAGGGAGCTGATCGTCTTGGTCCAACAGCCGTTTTAAAATCTGCATCAAAAATTGATCACATCCGTACCGGTGGGACACTTTTAAATCAAAAGTTCACACCTGCATTTCTTGAGACAGAGAAAGGAATCGAAAATATAATGCACCTTATCCGAAGTTATTTCAAACTCGATGGCCATCATATTCAATTTAATGTAGTGAGCGCTGAAACTTTAAAGAAAGCTAAAAAGGATCCTGAAAAATACCGGGACCTTATAGTCAGGGTTGCCGGGTATAGCGATTATTTCGTTGATCTGACAGAAGAATTGCAGGATGAGATCATTAGGAGGACGGAGCACAAGGAAGGATAGTATTCCAATTTTTCATATATTTACACCATTAAATCATAATGGCAGATCAATTGCCTTTTGTAATTGATCAATGATTTGCCGGTATACCATATGAAAGGCTGTGATAAAATATCATGCTTAATTTTATTAATGATCTTTCCATTTGTATTTTGTTACCCTCAAACCGAACAATACAAATTCAGGCATATCACACCAAAAGATGGATTGTCTTCACATAATGTTCGATGTATTATAAAAGACTCAAGGGGTTATATGTGGTTTGGCACGTTAGGTGGATTAAACCGATATGACGGATACAACATTAAGGCCTATCATAACAATCCGGATGATTCAACTTCAATTTCCAATAATTTCATAAAAACCATTTTTGAAGACATAAATGGAGATTTACTTATTGGAACATCTATAGGTTTAAACAGGTTTCATTTCGAAACGGGGAAATTTACCCGATACCAACATAATCCGAATGACTCAATGAGTATTAGCAATAACCGGGTGAATGTAATTTGCAGGGATTCTTCCGGAATGATTTGGGTGGGAACTCAAAACGGACTAAACTTATTTGATCCATCCAACGGAACATTCAAAGTATTTAACACAGGTTTTCATGTATACCTCACCCCTAATCTATAATTCATACCTACAATTTTAATTAGCTAATACTCAGCAGTATACCTATTTTTGATTTTTTACATTCTCAATATATTGGGGTTTTAAATGATATTATATAGCACAAACAATACAGCTAAACATATATGCTATAGTAGTCAAAAGTTTTTTAAAGCCCAT
>JAUVJI010000007.1 GCA_030596605.1 Bacteroidales bacterium | reverse complement strand
CTTTGAGGTTGCAAATTGAAACCTCAAAAGGCAGAGGTGGGACAAGATATTTACCGTATGCCTTTACCGAACAGGGGTTAGCAATGTTAAGCGGTGTTTTAAACTCAAACAAAGCAATTGATGTAAACATTACAATTATGAGAGCCTTTGTATTTATAAGGCAATACGCTTTAACTCATAAAGATTTAACAGATAAACTAAAAGAACTTGAAAGCAAGTATAACAAACAATTTAGAGATGTTTATGAAGCAATAAACTATCTCATGCAAAAGGACAAACATGAAACCGAACAAAGAGAACGCAATAGAATTGGATTTAAAACTAAAAATACAGATGAATAATTGGTATAATACTTTTATGTAATTTTGGAGTTTCAATATCCAAAAAGGAGGCATAAATGGAGGTAGTAAAACGTTTTTTCAATGATCCGGGAGTAAGTTATTTTTTATTTGGCCCACGTGGTACTGGGAAATCAACATGGTTAAAAATGCAATATACCGAAGATGTATTGTATTTAGATTTACTTTCCCCTGATCTTTTCAGGCTTTACTCAGCTCGGCCGGAAAGGTTAAAAGAGCTCATTGATGGCAATCCTGACAAAAAAATTGTTATTGTTGATGAAATCCAAAAAGTGCCATTATTGCTTGATGTTGTTCACCAAATTATCGAGGAAAAGAGAAATATCCGTTTTGTTTTAACCGGTTCAAGTTCCAGAAAATTGAAACAGACTGGTGTGGATCTTCTTGCCGGGCGGGCAGCCTATAAAACACTTCATCCATTTATGGCATCTGAACTGGGGGATAGTTTTGATTTTGAAAATGCGCTTAAATATGGCCTGTTGCCACTGGTTCACAGTTCGGCAAACCCTGTTGAAACGCTAAATGCCTATATCGTGTTATATCTTAATGAAGAGATCAAAATGGAAGGCTTGGTACGCAACATCGGGGATTTTAGCCGGTTTCTCGAAATTATCAGCTTCTCTAATGCAAGTATTATCAATACTTCGGAGATTGCCCGTGAGAGCCAGGTGGGCAGAAAAACCGCTGAAAGCTATATCTCTGTTTTAGAAGATATTCTACTTTCATATAAACTTCCCGTTTTTACAAAAAGGGCAAAGAGACAGCTCATCTCGCATCCTAAGTTTTATTTTTTTGATGTAGGTGTCTATAAGGTTATCCGGCCATCGGGGCCACTCGACAGCCCCCACGAGATTGATGGCATTGCACTTGAAAATCTTGTTCTCCAACATTTGATGGCATGGAATGCCTACCATGGAAATGGAAACAAGCTGTATTACTGGAAAACAAAGGCCGGTGTTGAGGTTGATTTTGTTATTTATGGTTCGGATACTTTAACTGCAATAGAGGTGAAAAATACAAAAAATATCAGGTCGAATGATTTAAAAGGCTTAAAGACTTTTAAGAATGATTACCCGGAAGCCAATTGTTTATTTCTTTACCGCGGTAATGAAAAATTAATGAAAAATGGAATTTTGTGTATGCCTTGCGATTTGTTTTTAAAAAATCTAATACCGGATAAAAGAATAAAACAAGCTACCTAATGAAATTTCTAAAAATGTTCTGCTTGCAGATTTATGTGATCCCATTGCCCAATATCCATTAAACACAGACACAGGCTCTATCGCCTATGATTCATTTAATAATTTTAATGGTTCAATAACAATTGGAGAATGGCAGTTGTATTAATGTATAATCCATTAAGTTTTATTTTATATGGGTGTGCCCAACGGTTTGGCTATGGTAGTGCGGGTTTTCGAAGCACCTCACTTTCAAACCTGCACTGAGCCAATTCGTTTATTCATATTTTTGTTTTTTTAAAGCCAAGTCGTCAAAGACGAATTGGCAGTGTTACAACAGAGAACTGTAGTTGGATGACCCGCTGAACCCCGCATTACATATAGCTTTTGTTAGCCACTGTACTTTTTATTCTGTTCCGAATTCATTCCAGAACAATATTGTTGTCTTCGTTTCATTGTCAAATTGTTCAAAAACTTTTGATGTAAAATCAAATTTGTTCTTGAGACAAACCATTGAAATACAATTTATCATTTTAACCACTCTCAAAGAGTTTAATATTGCATTATCATTCTTTTTAGAACCTTTGTTTAATGTATCTTTTCCGTTCATTTGAATTAGTGAAATGAATTCAGAATGAGCATAGTTTGAGTATAATTTGTATGATGTCTCAAACATAGATGTTTTTAGAATACTTTGCTCTAAAAGTTTCTGCCAGCTCACTAATCTGGGAAGACCATACTTGTCAAGTTTCCACAAACTTTGCTTATCCATTTTTTTATAATATGGTGATTTTTCAATGATGGATAACAATCGCTCAATTTCATTAAGTTCGGTCTGTAGTTTGTCCGTAATATTTTGTTTTAGTCCTTGACTTTTCTCAAAAAAACTTTGTCTCGACTTATAACCTGAAATTTGCCAAATATAAAATCGGAAAATCCTTTCCTCTTTATCGAGATTATTGTAAAACAGGTATTCCATTGTTAAGAATGCCTCAATAATCGAACGTGTTAGAATATTGATTGAAGGGAAGTCCAGAAGTTTTACATTACTATCTTTCGTAAGTGCGGAAACTTTTGTTCCATTTCCCAACTCAATTATGCTTTTGGACGCCAATAAAATTTTTATTGAGAGCGTCTCAATAAAAACTTCTCCTTCACCAAGTTTTGGTTTTGAGTCGTAGATAGATTGAATTAATTCAGTACCTGCCTTCGTAATGATTTCCAAACTCTCAAAGGTGGCAGGAACAGAATCAATCAGGTGCAATTCTTTTAATCCGATAAAAGTTTTTAAGTTAATTTCCAATTCAATCTCGTTTTAGTATTGTGGCTAACAATGTTCTATATGCAATATTACATAATATTTCTTCATTATCTAAGCGTTTTATTACGTTTATACAACCGTATTTGTGTAGTATATGTAACTCCTCTGTTGATCGCTGTTTCTATATCGTTCATCTAATGTATTTCTAAATTTTCAATTGGCTTTATAATTATTGGGTCATTAATTTAATTTGAAATGGTAAATATATATGCTTTTTATATATCAAAAAAATATCCTGATAATTTTTTACATTTTTCCTATCAAATTGCCCTTCACCCTGTCACAAAAATATTCTCCATAATTTTTTTTAGCAAGTAAAATGAAAATTATTTTAGAGGTCAATTGAATATCTAATAAAAGTATACAGAGATTATTTAACCTCCCTGCTTATAAAGATGTTTATAATAAGACCAAACAGATTCTTTATAACTCTATCTTTGTATTTTCGTAGTAAAACAAAATTGGATTTTTTTATATCAGTTCCACTTTTTATCTTTGCCGATTATTAAGAATAATTTTAAATTACCGTAATATGCCAAAAACAGCTTTAATTACAGGAATTACAGGACAGGACGGCGCTTACTTAGCAGAGTACCTGTTGAAAAAAGGATATATTGTTCATGGCCTAAAACGTAGGGCATCCCTTTTCAACACCGACAGGATTGATCATTTATACCAGGATCCGCATGTGGAGAATAAAAATTTCTTTCTCCATTACAGCGACCTGACTGATTCAACCAACCTGATCAGAATTATTAGTGATACGAAACCGGATGAGATATATAATCTGGCTGCTATGTCTCACGTTGCAGTGAGTTTCGACACGCCTGAGTATGTCGCCAATGCTGATGGTATTGGAACATTGCGTATGCTGGAAGCCATCCGTTTCCTCGGGTTGGCTGACAAGACGAGGTTTTACCAGGCATCCACAAGCGAATTATATGGGCTTGTTCAGGAAGTTCCGCAAACTGAGAAAACACCTTTTTATCCACGAAGTCCTTATGCAGTTGCAAAATTATATGCCTATTGGATTACGGTCAATTATCGTGAAGCATACAATCTTTTTGCAACTAACGGGATTCTCTTTAACCATGAATCACCCATCCGGGGTGAGACTTTTGTTACCCGTAAAATTACCATGGCAGCAAGTAAAATTGCTATGGGACTGCAGGATAAACTTTACCTTGGAAATCTTTCTGCCAAGAGGGACTGGGGCCACGCCAAGGATTATATCCGGGCCATGTACCTGATCCTTCAACAGGATAAGCCGGATGATTATGTTATTGCAACCGGCGTAACAACTACCGTTCGTGATTTTGTGAGAATGGCTTTTAAGGAATTGGGCATCGAAATAGATTTTAAAGGAGAGGGACCGGATGAGAAAGGATATGTAAGTAAATGTAATAATCCGAAATATCAGCTACCTACAGGAAGTGAAATAGTCAATGTTGACTCCAGGTATTTCAGGCCGACAGAGGTTGAATTGCTCATCGGTGATCCTTCAAAAGCTAATAAGCAACTGGGTTGGATTCCCAAATACGATTTGCAGGGATTGGTCAGCGATATGGTTCGGTCAGATGTTAAACAGGTGGAAAGAAATAAATACCTGAGGGATGGTGGCTATCAGATCATGAATTATTTTGAATAAAATTCTAAAACAGCAAAAATGAATAAGGAAAGCAAGATATATGTAGCCGGTCATGACGGCCTGGTGGGAAGTAGCATTATGAAAACCCTTAAAAGCAAAGGTTATCATAATATTGTCTATAAGCATTATACGGAAGTTGACCTGACTAACCAGCAAGCCACATTGAAGTTTTTCGAAAAAGAAAAACCAGAATATGTTATACTTGCTGCAGCAAAGGTTGGCGGCATTCACGCAAATAACATTTACAGGGCGCAATTCATTTATGAGAATATCATGATCCAAAGTAATGTTATTCATGCATGCTATGTTAATAAAGTAAAGAAGCTTTTATTTCTGGGCAGTACATGTATTTACCCGAAAATGGCAAACCAGCCAATGAAGGAGGATGAATTACTTTCCAGTCCTTTAGAATATACGAATGAACCATATGCCATTGCGAAAATTACAGGGATTAAAATGTGTGAGGCGTATAACCTTCAATATGATACAAATTTCATTTCTGTCATGCCAACAAATCTTTATGGATATCATGATAATTTCCATCTTGAAAACTCACATGTTTTTCCAGCGATGATAAGGAAAAACCATCTGGCAAAATCTCTGGAGAATAATGACTTTGCTTCGATTAGAAAAGATCTGGATAAATATCCGGCCTCTTTAAAGGGAGATGCTTCCGATGAAGAAATTTTGAAATACCTTGATGAGCAGGGAATCAAAAGAGTGGAAACAACAGGAGGACAAAAAGTGGAATTACATGTTTGGGGAACGGGAACACCTTTCCGTGAATTTCTATTTGCCGAAGACATGGCCGCGGCATGTATCTTCCTGATGGAGAATATAGATTTTCAGGATATGATTAAAGTTAGCAATATTCAAGATGATGAAATCAGGAATACTTCGGTAAATATAGGAACCGGCATTGAAATTTCAATTAAGGACCTGGCTTATAAGGTTAAAGAAATCATAGGATTTGGAGGGGAGATAAAATTTGATCCTTCAAAACCTGATGGAACCCCAAGAAAATTAACTGACCCTGGTAAACTGCATACATTGGGATGGAAACATAAAATTGAATTGGATGAGGGGATTAAACTTGTTTACGAGTATTATACAAAATAATTAGAATTTCCTGAAAATAAAAAAGCCCGATCTTACTAAGAAGATCGGGCTTTTTCTTTTGAAACTTTTTACAGTTTAATAAACTTGTCAAATTCTGACACCTTACCATTTTGGAAATAAATAATATACATTCCTTTGCTTAATCCGGTTATATCTATTTGTTTTGATAACTTATCGTTATTGCCTTGATATTCCCGGTACAATACTATTTCTCCATTTAAATTTGTAACGGTGATACTTACAGGATTTTCATCCATATTTTCCAAATCAAATTTCAGATAGTTACTTGCAGGATTAGGATAAATTGAATGCTTCAATTCCGTATTATTATCAATCTCTGAAGCCAATTCATTCTCTTCGTCAAAATTATAAATTGTATAAATATTAACGATAATTGTCAATTCGGCCGTAATTGCTAATTGTTCAGGCGAATTATCAACCACCTCAATTGTGAAAAGGTAATTATTAATTTCGACCGGATTTAACTGATAGGGATCAAGCAGTTGCACTTCTCCCGTATTTGAATTTACACCCCAGATATTTCTATCGTTTCCTGCGATGATAGAAAATGTAACCGATTGTCCTGCATCAGGATCGGAAGCGGTAATAATTCCAACATCAAGGATATTATTATTTATCTCGTGTTGTATCAGTGCGGCATCCACATCCAAAGTTAAATCTTGAGGCAGCATAACCGGAGGTTCATTCACATCTGTTAAGTTCACTGTAATAGTTGCCTGATCGGAAAGATTTCCCGTTCCATCATCCTCCACCTTTACTGTAAGCATAAATACCGGTGTATCTTCAAAATTAAGGGCTGAACTATTTGCTACAGTTAATTCTCCTGATGTACTTCCAATTTCAAAAGCATTGTCAGTATTTCCTGAAATAATAGAATAGGTTAATGCCTGGCCATTATCAGGATCACTCGCTACAACTGATCCCACAGCTGAAGCATTGGCGCTGTTTTCATCAATTGCAAAACTTTGATCCTCTATATTAGGGTTTTCGTTAACATCATTAAGGTTAACGGTAACGATAGCTTGATCTGTAAGATATCCTATACCATTGTCTTGTACCATAACTGTTAAACTGAACACCGGCCTGATTTCGAAATCCAAAGCTTCACTATTGTTAACAGTTAGCACTCCGGTTGAAGAATTGATCTGAAAAGCATCTAATATATTACCATCTTGAATAGAGTAGGTTAATGTCTGTCCGGCATCGGGATCAGTCGCAATTACGGTTCCTACAACTGTTCCATTAGATGAATTCTCATCCAAACTAAACGCCTGGTTTAAGATTACCGGAGAGCTATTGGTCTGACCACTATCAAAATACTCAAAAACACCGATATCCCTGAAATCTTCCATTGGAACAGGTACACTGTCTGCATCACAGTCCAATGCACCCGGATATTCAATACCCTGGTTTCGCGCCAGTGTTGAATTTTCCGTTAAATGAAAATCATAGTTATATATGTCAGCAAAATGCATTTCATCATCAAAACCCTGCAAATCATCTGAATACAGCTCAATATTATTATCTATAAAAACGTTCGCTCCACCATTCATTCCATCATTGTATAACTGGGTTCCGTTAGGCATCAAAAAAATATTATTTCTCAAATATGTAGGCTGATTTCCTGTTGCTAAAAAATAGTCTGTACTTCCAAAATGAATAAATCTGATAAGGTTATTATTAAATTCCTTGTATTCAGTTGGAGTTCCAATTGCAATATAACCAACGCTGTCGAAAATATTGTAGCTAAAGTTAGCATAATTCCCAACAAAATATCCCGCTGCTCCGGCATGCTGTCCATTCGTGTAGCCTCTTCCGATAAATTTGTTTCCATAAAACCAAACACTATCATGACCCGGTCCGATATAGAATGCATTACTTGAATAACCCACTGTATCCTTGGGAGGATACATGGTATTGAACCTAACAATTCCTTTCTCTGTTCCAAGCGCACCCATTGCACTTATAAAACAGAATTTATATGAAGTAATTCTTTTGTCTAGTATGTTATTCTCGATCAAAAAGTTAGTACAACGAAGTAGGTGTATAGGATCGCCTCCACTATTGGCAGGGTTAGTGAGCCATGTTAAATTTACCCTATAAATATGACATCCTCTAACTACAATGGTATCATATGCAGCATTCTGTTTTGTTTTACAAAAGATACCATCATCTGTTTGCTCATGAATGATGCAATCTTCAATATATAGGTTACCAATTTCACAAGTTATTTCGGATGGCCACACCTCTGAATTAATCCCTCGCCAGCCGCCAATAATCTCGCAATCAATTACATAATTATAAAATGCTATACCATTTGTACCATGAGCGCTGATGGCAATCACCCCAGATCCTGCTCCTACCGGCATTTCAACCTTAAAACCTTCAATTCGTATATGAGAAGATCTGTTAACTCTGAAAACATTTGTGTTGGATACCATCTGCATAAGATGAGGTCTGTCACCATCACCGTAAGTGCTTATTGTTACATGTGATTTATTTTCAATGTTTATATAACCGGTTAGGATAGAGGTAGTACCTCTTTTCTGTAAATAAGTAGTATTATCCTGAATACTAAAATCAGTCCAGGAATCCCAAGGGTGATCTAAAGTTCCATTCTGTCCTGGGTCACCTGAATTTGTCGGATCGACATATACAGTCGTCTGAGCAAAAATAATTGTTGTATAAAGCAAAATCAGTACCAGCGTTATTGCCCAAAATTTCACACTGAGGACTAAAGAGCTTTGTCTTCTCGTTTGAATGTTGTAGTTCATAATAATAAATTTTAAAAGTTATACCTTGATTTACTTTGTTCAAAAACTTTTAGGTACATTTTGGGAAAATGTCCTAAAAAAGATTACCGGGTAGATGCATTTAAAGAATTGTGCCAAACAAATTTAATGACCTTATAACGCTGTTTTTCAATTCATTATTAATTGAATATGATATTGAAAAATTATCCGAATCCGTAATTCTTTAATGAATTTCGTAGAACCAGATTGCAATGAAATAAGTCGCTATATTGAGATTAGAGAAAGGAGTAAAACTGTTAAATGTTAAGGAAGATGTAAACATCACATCAATTAAAAACACTATAATGAGTATTTTTATGCAACTATTGACATGTTTACATAGTAAATTTTAAATTTTCTAATTAAGTATTTTAACACAGAAATAATTTTTTATTTTTGCGAGTTATAAATTAATCAAACCTTTTAAAGATTGTTGCGTAAAAAATTAATCAAATTTTTATTGTAACTATTGATATCAGTAATTTAATCTATGCACGAGTTTTCAACCAACGGAATAATTTAATTATATGTTATTTAATTCAATAGAATTTATCATATTTCTACCCATTGTATTTTTTATATACTGGTTTGTATTAAATAAAAAAATAGTATATCAAAATATATTCTTACTGATTGCCAGTTACTTCTTTTACGGATGGTGGGATTGGCGCTTTTTATTCCTGATCGTAATAAGTTCATTTGTTGATTATTTTGTTGCCCAAAAAATTCCTTTTGCGAAAACAACTAAAAATAAAAAACTATTGTTGTTAGTAAGCATACTCGTTAACCTGGGTATGCTTGGGTTTTTTAAATATTATAACTTTTTTGTTGATTCATTCATAGATTCATTTGCGGGACTGGGTATTAATCTACAAGCAAGAACCCTCAATGTAATTTTGCCGGTCGGTATTAGCTTTTATACATTTCAAACATTAAGTTATACTATAGATGTATATAGAGGAAAACTTGAACCAACAAAAAATATAGTTGCTTTTTTCTCTTATGTAGCATTTTTTCCTCAATTAGTAGCTGGTCCTATCGAAAGAGCTATAAATCTTCTCCCTCAGTTTACAAAGCAAAGAAAATTTGATTTAGAGCAAGCCAAAGAGGGGATGAGACAAATATTGGGAGGACTAATTAAGAAAGTTATTATTGCAGATTATTGTGCGGTTCAGGTAGATGAGATTTTTGCAAACTATGGAAGTCAATCTGGCAGTGTTTTATTACTGGGGTTAGTATATTTTGCTTTCCAGGTTTATGGCGACTTTGCAGGTTATTCTGATATTGCTATTGGTACTGCCAAATTATTTGGATTTTCATTAATGCGAAATTTTGCATATCCTTTCTTTTCAAGGGATATCGGAGAATTCTGGAGGCGATGGCATATTTCACTTTCAACATGGTTCAGGGATTATCTTTACTTTCCTTTGGGCGGAAGCAGAAGTGATACAGCAATGGTATTACGAAATATTGTGATCATTTTCACGGTCAGTGGATTATGGCATGGCGCTGACTGGACATGTATCGTGTGGGGATTTATGAATGGGATATACTTCATACCTCTTTACCTGTTAAAAATGAACAGGCAAAATATGGATACTGTTGCTGAAAACAGAATTCTACCAAACCCTAAGGAGATTTTACAGATGTCGTTTACATTTTTTATGTTCATTTTATCCCTATCAGTTTTCAGGTCTTTAACTGTAGCTGATGCATTTGAATATAACAAAATTATGTTTTCTAAATCTTTATTTACAATACCTGATGTCGAGCATATCAAACTAATGCCTGTTATAATTATTTTTGTTTTGTTCGAGTGGTTTAGCAGGAGAAAACAACATGTGATGGAAATAGGAAATTTACCAAAGGTTATTAGATGGTCCGCATATATGATAGTAGGTTTTATAATATTATTAGCATTTGACCGAGATCCTAATGCATTCTTTTATTTTCAATTTTAATTATGAAAAAATACATATATAATACCTTATTGTACATTTTTCTTTTAGGAATAGTAGTTATTCTCTATATTATATTGATATTTTTCAGACCTGACCTAGTTGATTCATTTTATTATAGATTCACTACTGATAAAGCAAACTCTCTTATTCTTGGCGGTTCGCGATCGGCTCAGGGAATAAAACCTGATGTAATAAACAAAATGGTTGATTTAGATGAGAATAAAATAATCAATCATTCATTCGCTTTAGGTCCAAGCAGCTTCGGTCCTAATTATTACAGGGAAGTAACAAAGAAACTTAGTAAAGAATCCACTAACGGGCTTTTTATCATTTCTGTTGGTCCATGGACACTTGCAACAGGAATGGCAAATATCGAAGATGACTCAACTAAATTTTTTGAAGTGGAAGAAAAGCTTTTTGTCGGTAATTTAAAATCTTCAAGTATCAATCCAAATTTTGATTATTTATTCAATTACTGGAATAACAAATTTTCACCATTTGAAAATATTATTAAATCTATCATTAATTATGAAGGATTGATCAGATTGCATGAAGATGGCTGGCTTGAAATAAGTATTAAAATGGATACTGCAGCTAACAATGCAAGAATAAAAAGAAGCGAGGAAGAATACAAAATAAAACAAGTTAAACTTTCAAATACCAGACTCTATTTTCTGGATAAGATTACTGGTTATCTAAATAATTACGGCAACGTAATTCTGGTAAGAATGCCTGTTACATCGCAAATGAAAATAATTGAAAATAACAAATTCCCTGAGTTCGATGAATTAATACAATTAATAGCAGACAAATACGAAGTTCAATATTTTAATTTTATTAAGGAGTCAGGTAAATTTCTAACTACAGATATACACCATTTATATAAAGATGATGCGGAACGATTTACATACATGTTATGTGATTCGATTAATTATTACCTAAAATCAGAAAAATCACAATTGACTGCAGAATTAGAACAACAGTAATATAATAATTCAATTATATTTGCCTTAATATCACAACTATTTATTGTATGGAAAATTTGTTATACCGGAGGCAATTCGTATTAAGCCCCAATGAAATTAGTGACCGCCCAGGATGGGCTAAATATGTTATTCTGGATAAATACAACTTATATGCACATCCTGATTTAGTTCAAACTGATTACTCGGAAGGAAATAAGAGAATTATTCTGCTTGGCGACATGTACGACCCCATGAACAAAAGTTATAATAATCATGACATAATATGCAGGGTATTAAAGAATAACACTTTGAGCGATATTATTGAATCTACTTTTCAATATGCAGGAAGGTTTGTCATCTTTTTTATTCAGGATTCTTCCATTTATATTTTTCATGATGCCAGCGCTGCTAAAAAGATATATTATACAACCGATACAGCATCAATGTGGTGTGCTTCTCAACCACATGTTCTGGCAAAATATTGCAATATCAAAGAAACTGATAATAAACTATACCATGACTTTATTAAATCCGACAAGTTTAAAAGCCATGACAAGGTTTTCATCATGGATAATACCCCGTTTGATTCTGTCAAACAATTGTTACCAAATCATTACATTGATATTCAAAATAAAAAATCCGTAAGATTTTGGCCAATTAAAGCAAATAAACCCATTTCTCTTAATGAAGGAATTGAAGAAGGATCCAAAATGCTTTCCGGAATATATAAAAGCGCCAATAACCGGTATGAATTAATGATGGCTGTGACTGCAGGTAATGATACAAGATTGTTGCTGGCAGCAAGCAGGAGTGTTAGTGAAAACATTTTCTACTATACCAATTATCACCCTCGATTAACAGATAATCATCAGGATATAGTCGTGCCTTCAAGATTGTTAGAAAAGGTTGGTTTGGAATTCAATGTACAAAAATATTCATTGGAGGTTGATGATGATTTTAAAGAAATCTATTACCAAAACACTCTGAATCCTTCAGAAGTTCATTTACCAATAATCTATAATTATCACAAGAACTTTCCTGATAAAATAAACTTACCTGGTACTTTTAGTGATATCGCAAGAAGTTTTTTCAATACTTACAGAAAAAACATCACTCCTGATTTAATGGCCAAATTGTGGGACTATGGTAACATTGAATATGCGATTGAGAATTATAGAATTTGGTTAAATCAATCAGGAGAATTAATTAAAAATCACAATTATTACATTACTGATATTTTTAACTGGGAAGAAAGATATGGAAACTGGGTTACTCAGTTTCAGGCTGAGAAAGAGATTGCACAAGATGAATTTGGGCCATATAATTGCCGTAATCTTATGAAAATATTTCTATCTGTCCCGAGGAAATATCGTGATGTCCATACAAATATCTATTTTAGGAGTATGGTGAAACATTTATGGCCGGAATTATTAACTGAACCTATTAATCCAAACAACAGAAAAATTATGAGTTATACTATGAAGAAACTTGGGATTTATTGGACAATCAGAAAGTTAATAAGGGGTTGGTAATATTTTCAACCTATTTCTTCAACGCAGCAATCTGCTCTTCTATCACTTTTATTTTACTTTCAGCATCTGTTTTTTTCTGTTGCTCTTTTTCAACCACAGCTGCAGGCGCATTATTTACAAATCTTTCATTACCCAGCTTTTTCGTCACTGAAATTAAAAAACCCCGGGTATATTTAAGTTCTTCTTCCAATTTTTTAATCTCGAACTCTACATCCACCGAACTTCCCAATGGAACATAAAACTCAGTTGATTTCACAATAAAAGTCCCAGATCCGGAAGGTTTTTCATCCACATACTTTATTTCGCTGATATTGCAGAGTTTTTTAATAACACTATCGAAGGTATGGTCTGCTTCCTCAGCATAATTCTTTTTTATATGGAGTTCAATGATTTCCTTATTTGCGATATTTTTTGACTGACGAAGATTTCTAATTGCGATGATAACTTCCTCTTCATTCTCAAATATTTCAAGAATCTTCTCAGAATACTTTTTCGATTTTGGCATTGAAGTATTCATGATGGATTCATTTTCATCCCTCTCTTTTAAATGATGCCAGATTTCTTCACTTATAAAAGGCATAAAAGGATGTGCAATTTTCATTAATCCCTCGAAAAATGCAATAGTTTGCTCGTAAGTGCTTTTGTCAATAGGCTTTTGATAGGGGGGTTTGATCATCTCAAGATACCATGAACAGAAATCATCCCATATCAGTTTATAAACTGCCATTAATGCTTCAGAAATTTTATAATTCGAGAATAGTTTATCAATTTCCCTGATTGTAGAATTCAGTTTCGCTTCAAACCATTGTACAGAAACATTGCATGATTCACATTGTTCTAATTTCTCATCCACCTCCCATCCCTTTACCAATCGCAATGCATTCCAAATTTTATTGCTGAAATTTCTTCCCTGCTCGCACAATGAAACATCAAAAGGCAGGTCATTACCGGCAGGTGAAGTTAACAGCATCCCTACACGAACTCCATCAGCGCCATAAGTACTCATTAATTCAATTGGATCAGGGGAATTGCCAAGCGATTTTGACATTTTCCGGCCCAATTTATCACGGACAATTCCGGTCAGGTATACATTCTTAAATGGAATGTCATTTCTGTATTCCAGTCCGGCCATGATCATACGTGCTACCCAGAAAAATAAAATCTCTGGAGCGGTAACCAAATCATTGGTTGGGTAATAGTATTTTATATCTTCATTGTCCGGATACCGAATTCCATCAAAAACAGAAATTGGCCACAACCATGAAGAGAACCAGGTATCAAGTACATCTTCATCCTGGTGTATATCTTCAATCTTCAAATCAAGCAAATCATACTTCTCTTTCGCAATTTCAAATGCTTCTTCTTTTGATTTAGCAACAACAATTTCCCTATTCGGAAGATAATATGCAGGGATTCGCTGCCCCCACCACAATTGGCGGCTAATGCACCAATCGCGAACATTTTCCATCCAGTGGCGATAGGTATTTTTAAATTTTGCAGGATGAAACTTTATGGTATTATCCATAACAACTTCCAGGGCAGGTTTTGCCAGGTTCTCCATTTTCAGGAACCATTGCAACGAAAGTTTAGGTTCGATAACCTCATCCGTTCTTTCTGAACATCCGATTTTATTTATATAATCCTCGGTTTTTACAAGGTTACCGGCTTTCTCCAGATCAGGCAGAATCAGATCCCTGGCTGCAAAGCGGTCTTCGCCAATATACAATTCTGCCTTTTCATTCAAAGTTCCGTCATCATTAAAAATATCAATTGTATCCAATTTATGACGGATGCCGATTTCATAATCATTGATATCATGGGCCGGTGTTATTTTCAGACAGCCTGTTCCGAATTCCATATCCACATAATCATCTTCTATAATAGGTATTGAGCGGTTGATCAAGGGCACTAAAACTCTTTTTCCGAGCAGGTGCTTAAACCTGTCATCCTTTGGGTTCACACATACGGCAGTATCACCAAGAATAGTTTCCGGACGGGTTGTGGCAATTGTTACCCAATCCTGCCTGCCTGACCGCCGTGGCACTTTGGCAGGCGGGCCGGCAGGCACGGTATCCTCTGAGTCTTCAACTTTATACCGTAAATAATATAGCTTTGATTGAACCTCTTTGAAAATCACCTCTTCATCCGAAACTGCCGTTAAAGCTTTTGGATCCCAGTTCACCATTCTAACACCACGGTAGATCAATCCTTTATTGTACAAATCAATAAAAACATCAATTACCGATTCGTACAACTCTTCATCCATGGTAAATCTTGTTCTTTCCCAATCGCAGGAAGCCCCCAGTTTCTTTAATTGTTCTAGGATAATTCCACCATGCTTTTCTCTCCATTCCCATGCATGTTTCAGAAATTCTTCCCTGCTCAATTTCGATTTATCAATTCCTTCCTCTTTCAGTTTCGCCACAACTCTTGCCTCTGTTGCAATTGAAGCATGATCCGTTCCCGGCAACCATAAAGTATTTTTTCCCAGCATACGGGCACGGCGCACAAGTACATCCTGCAAAGTGTTATTAAGCATATGACCCATATGCAAAACACCGGTCACATTTGGTGGAGGTATTACAATACAATAAGGATCCCTTTCATCAGGTACGCTTCTGAAAAGCCCATTATCCATCCAGAATTTATACCATTTATCTTCAGTATTTGCAGGATTATACTTACTCGGAATTTCCATATTTACAATAGATTGGATAAATTATTTTGAAGGGGCAAAAGTATTAAAAAACTACAAATTAAAAGATGTGACTTTAAGCTATACATAATAAATTTCTATAGAGTTAATTAGTACCTTTGGGATAAAAAGATGGAAAATCTTTTAGTTAAAGAAATAATTGATAGTTTTACTACTGAACAAGCTGAACAAATTAAGATGGGAGCCTATGTAACCGGAGTATTTGGACCTCCGGAAAACATAAGTAATTCTGGGGAATCAGAATTAAATATTAGCTTATCTCTATGTAAGAAAATATATGAATATGTAAATCCTATTACCCATTCTATCAGTTTTTGGGTTCCATTTATTATAGACCACAGAAAAATACCGAAGTTTTATAAAGGCATGAAAGTGGATGTAATCACTATTTCTCCCTCCTGCCCACGGGAGTTTGACTTTGGGGATAGAGAAGATGTTTCGTTGGAAGAGGCAAATGACCCACAGCATTATATTGATTTTGTAAACTGGTGCGAAGAAGAAATTAGGGAGAAATTTAACAGTCCAACTATGACAAAAAAGGAAATGCTTGATGCAATAGCCTTTGGTGATTTTGAAAAATACAAAATGAATTACGAAAACAAAAAACTAAATCGATTAATAAAATGAAAACAATAAATGCAAAAAACTTTATCGCTGCCTGGAAAGATTTTGCAGGTAAAAAATTTAATAATGGTAACCTTACCGAAGATTTAATTGAAAAATGGAATAATGATACTAAGTGGACTGAATTTATTATTGGGAATCAAAAGGCAGGTGAGTTTAGCCCGCTTGGAAATTACCTTTTAAATAAGCACTATAAAGGATTTAAATATTATACTGAATTTAACAAGATTGACCTAATTATTGCCAGTCAAAAAGAAATAGAAGTAAATGACTTAAATGGTGATATAATTAAAGATAAAGGAGGTTATTTCCCATCCTTTCTGGATATTGTAATTGAACATGAAAACCACATTGAATGCTGCTGGGAGGAAATGTATAAACTTACAGGTATTAAGGCAAGATTAAAAGTTTTGATCACTTATAATTATGACCAGGACAAAAACGGTGATTATAATGAGGAACTTAACATAATTAAGGAAAATTTCACTTCGATTATTACGCTGGCTAATAAAGGATTAAGGGAGAATAGCGAGACGGAGTATCTATTGATTGTCGGGGCAGAAAATGATTGACAAATCTTTGAGTTGGGATTATTCGTCCTACAGAATGAATGATATTGTTTAGTTTGAGATTACCGATCCAAAATAGTAAGGAGATATTCATTTGATTCCGGACCCAGGTTAAAAATTAAATCAATGATACTCAGATTTGAAACAAAGCCAAATTTCTCCGCGAACACCTGTGTATAAGGATTAAATTGAATCTTTAGTTCTTTTTTCGGATTGATTTCGTTTCTTAGATCAACCATTCCTTTTTCAATCTTTTCATAATACAACTGAGTAAATTTTATCTCAATATCCCACTCCAGTATTTTTAGAATTGTTTCAAAAAGCCGGTTATTATAATCCAACAAGTATTTGTGTTTTTCGAAATAAAATTGCTCAAGTTCATCTCTGTAATAAAGGAAATAAGGTGAATTGCTATAAGCCGAAGATATTGCCCTCCAATGTATCAACTGCCATTTTTCAGCATATGAAATCTTGATATCTTTTATTTTGGTTCGGTTTCCGTTCACTTTGATCACGGGAATAGTTAGTGACTGTACCCCATTTGCAGTATAAATAACGCACCTGTTTCTATAAGTTTGTTTTATATAATGTTCTTCTTTTTCAATTAAAATACTATCGCAGTTTATTATATAGGTGAAATACTCAATCGGTCCGAGATAGGCAGTAGAAAATAATATGGCTGGAGTTATTTTCATTTATCAATTTCTAATGCAAAGGTATAAAAGAGAGGCATAAAAAAAAGGCGCTGCAATCCTGCAACACCCTTTTTTATTTAGATATCAACTATTTTTTATTTTACTACTTCGGCCTTTGCAAGCAGGACATCTTCTATTGCACCTTTTAATGCATCTTTTGGTAATGCACCCTGTGCCATTTGCGGTTGTCCGTCTTTCGGGCAGAACAGCATTGAAGGAATACTCCTGATGCCAAAAGCAGCAGCTAATTCCTGTTCGCTTTCCGTATCAACTTTATAAATATTGATCTTGCCATCATACTCCTCTGATAATTCTTCAAGAATCGGAGCAACCATTTTACACGGTCCGCACCAATCGGCATAAAAATCAATCACACATGGCAAATCTCCTTCAAATTGCCACTCCTTATTCTTTTCGAAATTAAATACTTTGTCTAAAAAAGTCTGTTTTGTTAAATGTTCCATATGTTTGTTTTTAAATATTTTTTGATTCCTCTTTATTTATTTTTAATACAAAATCATCAATAATGCTCTTATAATCTTCTTTCGACAGAGCACCGGGCTGCATAGCAGGTTTTCCTTCCATCGGCGAAAACAAAATAGATGGAATGCTTCTTACCTGGAAAACTGTCGCCAGTTCTTTTTCTTTATCTGTATTCACTTTATAAATTATCACTTTTCCATTATAGTGGTCAGCCAGGTCGTCCATAATCGGCGCTACTATTTTACACGGTTTACACCAGTCAGTGTAAAAATCAATAATACAAGGTAATTCACCTTTATAAATCCATTCTTCCGGGTTGGATTCATAATCCCAAACTTTATCCTTAAAATCGGCCGTTGTCAAATAAACAGGTTTTATATCCTGAACACTTTTGCTGGAATTTGTTTCCTGATTATTCTGTGCTAATTCGGTATTCTTTATATTCTTTTCAATAGAATCGGTTTCCGACTTCTGATTACATGAAAAAAATGTAAACACCGTTAATAATGATATTACTAAAAATGTTTTTTGCATTTGATTTAATCTTAATAATTAATTGTCTTTTTTCTGTCCAAGTAAAAATTCATCAATCGCCTGTTTAAATGTTTCTTTTGGCAAGGCTCCCGTCGACATCTGCGGTTTTCCTTCCATCGGGATAAATAAAACAGCAGGTATACTCCTGACACCAAATACACCGGATAATTCACGCTGTTTTTCGGTGTTGACTTTATATACATTTATTTTACCCTTGTATTCATTGGCTAATTCTTCCATGATTGGAGCAATTAATTTACATGGCTTACACCAGTCAGCATAAAAATCAACAATACATGGGAGGTCACCTTCAAAAACCCATTCTTCCGGATTTTTTTCATAGTTAAATACCTTTTCCTTGAATGTCTGAACAGTCAAATGCTCTGGTTTAACAGTTTCCTTTTCTTGTGCTGAAACCGATAACATTCCTGTAAAAATTGCCAATAACAGAAGTACTAAATAGTTTTTCATGATTATAATTTATTAATGTGATTTTTTAAAACGCTGCAAAATTAAAAAAATTTCAATAAGTATATCGCTTAAATATCACTTTTTATTATTTTTGCTGTCAAATTTCATTCCAATTGACAGGATGTCATAAAAATTAAATAGAAGGGTTTTGGAATCATTATTTAAAAATATTAAACTTATAGAATTCGAAAGCCACTTTTCATCAGACGAGAAATGCCTTGAATACCTTGCAAATGAGAAATGGAAAAATGGTTTTATTTGCAGGAAGTGTGGGCATACCAATTATTGTAAGGGAAAAAAACCATTTTCAAGAAGATGCACCAAATGCAAAACCGAAGAATCGGCTACTGCACATACGCTTTTTCATAAATGCAAATTCCCTTTGAACGAAGCATTTAAAATTACTTATCTTGTCTGTCACAATCATGACATATCTTCCTACAAACTTTCAGAAAAAATAAATCTGCGGCCAATGACCTGCTGGAATTTCAAAAAGAAAATTACCGAATGTATTGATTCACGGGGTGATATAAATATTCTTGAAAAAGAAAAATTAAAGAAAGACCAGCTGAGTTAAACGCCGAAAAGCGCCCACCTTTATAGGATGACGCTTTTCGGATGAAAAAAATTACCAATTTATCCTGGTAGTTTAACGCAATATTAAATTTGAATATTGTTTATTGTACAAATATTTTTTTATCATTAATACATTTTGAATTTCATCATATTAATAGAATAAATCTTACTTACTCCTATCTTACTATTCGACAAAAATTTATGCTATATTTTTAACCGGCAAAACCGAAAATTCTTTTATTATGACTGAACTCCTTTATTTTGTAGAGAGAGCCTGCCCGACCGGATGGGCGGGAGAAAGTAAAAAATCCAAAACTCAATACTCAAAATCCAACAACTGTAGAAAGTCCAACTGTAAACTCAATTCCTAAACTTATGAAAAATCTTCCAATTCAATTTTAAATAATCCTATTATGATCAATATTATTATTGCCGACGACCACCCGATTTTTCTTGATGGAATAAAAACTACCCTGGCTGATATTAACAATATAAATATTGCTGGAGAAGCCCTTAATGGTATTGCAGTATTGGAATTACTGAAAAGCCACATTGTAGATGTTGTTTTGCTGGATATCAGGATGCCTGAGATGGATGGGATTGAAACGGCAAAATAAATAAAGAATACTTACCCGCAAGTAAAAATTATCATGTTAACCCAGTTTGGTGAAAAAGGGCTGGTGAAAAAATGTGTGGAAATTGGAGTAGACGGGTATTTATTAAAGGACTGCAGCCGGCAGGAATTGATTACAGCTATTAAAACGGTGTACAATAGCGGGACATATTTTAAAATAAATACAGGTAAACAAAACAGCAAAGAGCTGGAGATTGAAAAAATTAAACTATCAAACCGGGAGAAACAGGTATTAAATTTACTGACTGAGGACAAAGGATGCAGAGAAATTGCAAAAGAATTAAATCTAAAAACCACCACGGTAAGAACCTACCGGAGCAGGTTATTGATTAAGGCCGGAGTAAGTACAAATGCCGGGCTTATCTATTGGGCAGATAAAAATGATTTGATATGATGTTTTGTCATCATTTTGATGACAAATTATTTTTCTGTTTGTAGTTATTTTGATGACAAAAAAGTATTTTAATTGGTTTACATTGGCAGCAGTTTTTAAACAAATTGATTTTTATGATCTGCTGCGCAAAACCGATAGTACTTGAGCCTCCATAGTAGTGAAATTTTGTGTAAATTTACCGTATAAATATTTAATACCGTTAAAAAATGAAAACATCTGCTACTCATATTTTAAATCCGTTTTTGATACCCTTTGCTAAATTCTTTCTGATTTTTATTGTCACCTTTCCAGGGTTTACACAGGTAAACAAAGCAGAGTATTTTCTTGCTCTTGGGGGAATTTCAATAAATTCGTCCGACATTGACCAGGACGGTGATACGGATTTGATTGTAGGACATCATGCAGGGGAGATAATTGATACTGCAGTCACAATTATTTATAACTCCGGTAACGGTATTTTTAGTGAAGAATTTTCAGTACTACAGTTTGAAGGTTATCAGAACGATATTTTTACGCAAAATATAAATAATGATAGTTTACCCGACATAGTTGCTTTTAATTTTCTACCTGATGCAAAATCATACTTTTTGAGGGCATTGTTCAATTCAAACGGAAGTTTTAATCAGTATGATGATTATTTATTGAATGATAATTACAACCGCAAAACCTATGGTGATATTAATGGCGATAGTAAGACGGATGTAGTTTTGTCGTCAAGCAATGGCCAGAAATGGGGTGTATTTATTAATAATGGTACGGGGCAGCTTGGCAACCCGGAATATTATGATGTAACAGGGTACTGGCCAACTGATATTGAGTGCGGAAAACTGAACGAAGATAACCGGGATGATGTAGTGCTAACCGGGCAAAAAACGGAAATATACTTCAGTTATGAAACGGGTTTTCAGGTTTCGGTAATTGATGATTATCCCAATCTCACGTTGAAAATAGCTGATATGGACAATGACGGCGACAATGATATCACAGCCGTCACCTGTTTTGGCAATACCTCTGTTTTTATTTATGAGAATCAGGGTAACGGGAATTTTATAAAGCACACCGCCGGGGTTTATAATGAATTTAATTCTTATCGTTTTGATGTTGGTGACTTAGACAACGATTCCCTTCCTGATGCGGTATTTGCGAGTTTTGATGGTATTTATGTTGTATTTAACAATGGGGATTTTTCAATGGGGCAGCCTGAATTCTACCCTGTTACATACCCGGGATTAGCAGATGGCCATACTCATTGCTGCGACCTGAACAATGATGGTTACCGGGATATTGCAATAATTAACGGCTCTTTTGATGTTTACACAACAGTGTTAACATTATTTTATAATGACGGAAGCGGAAATTTTATTCCTGATCCACCTACCCATATCACGGAAAAAGCTGCCGCACTGAAAAATATATTGAATGCCCATCCTAATCCATTTCAAACAACAAGCACTATAAGGTTTTGTTTGGAACAGGAAGAATATGTTGAATTGATGATACTTGGATTGGATGGGAAACTGGCAAGAACCTTATGCAACAGCAACTTAGAAAAAGGGGAACACCAATACACGTGGAACGGCCGTGATGCTGAATATTCGAGTTGTAATCCGGGTGTTTATCTATGTATTTTAAAGACAGGGAATAAACTTTATTCCTTAAAATTATTATTAAAAAATTAAAACTGCGCTCGTCCGGATTTGAGCGATTGTCTTGCGGGCAGGTAATCCTGACGATGATAAATTAAGGATTTTTAATCCGTTTGAAAATTCAAAACAATCAGGATTACAAATCCCAGGCTTTTTGTTTTCGGATTATCAGGCGCTTTTTCTACGGCCCAAATCCGAAAAAGCTTAAAAAAACCGGAAAGGCTGTAATGTTATATTTCTCCTTCCTTCTGCTGTTGCTCTTCAAATTCCCTGATCAGATCTTCAGGTGATTTGCCGAGGTTTTTGATTGATATTTCTGCATCATCAGCAAATTCATCATCCGGGTATTTTACCAGGAATTCCTCGTATAACTTTTTTGCAGTTTCCAGGTCTTTTAAATCGTTCTCGTATACATACCCTTTTAAAAACAGGCATTGCGGCGCTTTTTCAAAGTCAGGATAGTTGTTGAGTATCTCGTCAAAGATATCAATGGCTTTGCGTGGCATATTCAGGTTCATGGCCATGTCGCCGGCTTTGAATAAATAAACAGGTGTTTCAGTGTCATCCGGGAATTCATCGGCAAATGATTCATAAACACCAATCAAATCGTTTGCTTTTTGTCGGTCAATCATTTGGCTTTCATCAGAAAAGAGTTCATCCTCCATAAGCTTTATTTCTGAAAGTTTATTTTCTTTTGGAGATGTACAAGCGCTGATTATTAATGCAACTAATACCAGGTAACAAATTGTTTTAAGAGTTTTCATATTTTTTTTAAATTTTTATTTTCTTTTTCCCTTTTTCTTTAACGGAAAAATCATTTTATATTTTATATCAATGTTTCCTTTTGAAATATCGTGCAACCGTCTTTTTAATAAAACTTTTCTCAAATTGCTCACACGGTCGACAAACAAAATACCTTCGAGATGGTCGCATTCATGCTGAATAATGCGTGCCATAACGCCGGTATATTTTTCATCAAAAAATTCCCAGTTTTCATTATAGTACTGTATCCTTATTTCAGGTTTACGTAATACATCTTCACGAATATCAGGAACACTGAGGCAACCCTCATTAAACATCCACTCCTCACCCTTTTCTTCAATAATTTTTGGGTTTATTATTACCCGCTTAAAGTCCTTTGCCTGTTTATCTTCCTCTGCATAGGGGGAGGCATCCAATACCAGCAATCGAATGGAAAGGTTTACCTGTGGTGCTGCCAAACCTACGCCGGATGTAGTATACATGGTTTCAAACATATTGTCTATCAATTCCTGTAAACCAGGATAATTCTTATCTATTTCTTTAGCGACCTTCCTTAAGGTTGGATGGCCATATGCTGTAATCGGTAAAACCATTTTCTACTTTTTCTTACTTTTCGCAGACTTATACTTCATGTACGACTGAAGAATTAATACTGCACTTATTTTATCAATTGTTGCTTTGTTTTGTCGGTCCTTTTTTTTCAATCCCGCTGATATCATTGTTTGAAATGCTATTTTTGAAGTAAACCGTTCATCATATCTTTCAAGTTCAATGTCTGGAAATTCCTTTTTTAGTTTCCGAACAAAAGGATCGATAAATTTAACAGAATCCGACATTTGATTGTTCATTTGTTTTGGCTCACCCACTACAAAACTGTCAACTTTCTCCCTTCTTGTATAATCTTTCAAATATTGAAAAATATCCTTTGAATGAACCGTATCCAGTGCTGTTGCAATAATTTGTCCTTCATCGGTAACTGCAAGGCCAACCCTCTTTTGTCCGTAATCTATTGCCAGAATTCTACCCATAAACAAATGCTAAATTGAAACTTATCAGCCAACATAACAATTGCAAAATTAACAAGAAGTTTCATTCATTAAAAATTTATCTAACTTTGAATACCAAATTTTAACAATGATTGAAGAATTAAAGCATAATATAGAAAAAGCCTGGGATGACAGGGAATTGATAAATTTCAAGGAATACAAGGCTTCAATTCGTAAAGTAATTGAGTTGCTTGACCAAGGTACCATTAGGGTTGCTGAACCGGATGGAATAAATTGGAAAGTTAATGAATGGGTGAAAAAAGCCGTCATTTTGTATTTCCCGATTCAAAAAATGGAAACCACCATGGTGGGGCCTTTTGAGTTCCATGATAAAATTGATCTTAAAAAAGATTATAAAAAACTTGGAGTACGCGTAGTTCCCCACGCGATTGCCCGTTACGGCTCCTACATTGCAAGAGGTGTTATAATGATGCCATCTTATGTAAATATTGGCGCTTATGTGAATGGTGGGACTATGGTTGACACATGGGCAACTGTAGGCTCTTGTGCACAGATCGGAAAAAATGTACACTTGAGCGGAGGAGTAGGGATAGGTGGCGTTTTGGAACCGGTACAGGCAGCGCCTGTAATCATAGAAGACGGTTGTTTTATCGGTTCGAGGAGTATAGTCGTTGAAGGAGCATATATTGAAAAAGAGGCTGTTCTCGGTGCCAACGTTGTAATAACAAAATCCACAAAGATCATAGATGTCACCGGAGATAAACCGGTTGAAATTAAAGGCAGAGTGCCTGCTCGCTCTGTTGTGATACCAGGCTCTTATTCTAAAAAATTCCCGGCTGGTGAATATAATGTATCTTGTGCACTGATCATCGGACAAAGGAAACATTCCACTGATTTGAAAACTTCCCTGAATGATGCGCTGAGGGATTATGATGTTGATGTTTAAGATTGATTATTTTTGATTGTCTATTTTCGATTGTACAGAAATTCAAAAACATAAAAATTATTATATAAAATATTTTTTTGAAAAAATTCCTTGTCATACAAACGGCCTCAATAGGCGATGTAATACTGGCCACACCTGTGATTGAAAAATTGCATTTTTACTATCCCGATGGGAAAATCGATTTTCTATTGAAAAAAGGAAATCAAAGTTTGTTTAATGCACATCCCTTTCTTCATAAAATTCTGGTGTGGGATAAAACCAGCCATAAATACAGGAACTTTCTGGATCTGATGAATGTGGTCAGGGACAATAAATACGATTGCGTAATAAATATTCAGCGATTTGCTGCTTCCGGATTACTTACAATATATTCTGGAGCAAAATTGAAAATCGGGTTCAATAAAAATCCTTTTTCACTATTTTACAATAAAAGGATCAAACATACCATACGAAAGGGAAACCGGCATGAAATAGAGCGCAACCTTGACCTGTTAAGAACAATTACTGATGACACACCATTTCCGGTGAGACTATATCCATCGCAACAAAATCAGGCTAAAACATCTCAATATAAAACTGTTAAATTCATCACTATCTCACCAGCATCATTATGGTTCACAAAACAATACCCTGAAGAAAAATGGATTGAATTTATTAAAGAAATAGGCCATGATATTACCATTTACTTTTTAGGATCAACAAATGATTATGATATTTGCGAAAATATAATCAAAACCTCCGGGCACAAAAATTCTTTAAATTTGTCAGGCAAGCTCAGTTACCTTGAATCCGCTGCACTTATGAAAAATGCTGTAATGAATTACATGAATGACTCAGCTCCCATGCACCTGGCATCATCGGTCGATGCCCCAACAACAGTAATTTATTGCTCAACAGTTCCCTCATTTGGATTTGGCCCACTCTCGAATAACTCAGCTATTATTGAAACCTCTGAAAACTTAAAATGCAGACCATGTGGATTACACGGTCTTAAAAAGTGTCCAAAAAAACATTTTAAGTGCGCGTTAACAATTGATAGTAAAAAATTGTTAAAAAGAATAAATTGATGGAAGAAGATATAAAAAAGGCGGTAGAAGTATTAAAGAATAACGGTACAATTTTGTATCCGACAGATACCATTTGGGGTATAGGTTGCGATGCCACCAGTAATAAAGCTGTTCAAAAAATCATTAAAATTAAAAGCAGGGCAAAAGACTTTAGTTTTATTATCCTTGTTGAGAAAGAAAGCAGAATAACAGATTATGTAGATAAGGTACCTGAGATCCTATGGGATTTATTGAAAAGTTTTGATACACCAACAACAGTTATTTACCCGAAATCTAAGAATCTGGCGAAAAACATTGCTGCCAAAGATGGGAGCATTGCCATTCGGTTGGTAAAGGATGAGTTTTGCCAGCGATTGATCTCACAATTGAATAAACCGATTGTTTCTACTTCTGCTAATTTTTCAGGTGAATCTTCGCCTTTTATGTTCAGGGATATATCAGATGAACTCAAGAGGAGTGTGGATTATATTGTTAAGATGCATCGCAAAAAATTAAGTAAAGTGAAAGCATCCACTATCATTAAACTAAAACCAAATGGGGAATTTGAAATCGTACGACAATAATGAAAATTAAACTCCAAACTCCAATAAAAAAATTTATCCATTGATGTCAAATTCAATAAAAGCCGGATTCATTCAATTTCAACCAATTCTGGGTGAACAGGAGACAAATATTAATAAGCTTTCTATTTTACTAGAACAAGCGAATGATGCGGATCTAATAGTTATTCCCGAACTTGCGAATTCTGGCTATAATTTTGAAAGTAAAGAACAAGCTTTTGCTTTATCGGAAAAAATTGATAATAGCCAATTTGTGGATTTTCTGATAAATGAAGCCGCCAAACATAATCTCTATATAGTTTCCGGAATTAATGAACGGGAAGATGATAAACTCTATAACTCCTCTGTGCTGGTTGGTCCAGAAGGATTGATCGGCAAATACCGTAAGATCCATCTTTTTATGAATGAATTCGATTTTTTCGAAAAAGGAAATTTGGGATTACCGGTATTCGACATAGGTATTTGCAAAATTGGTATGCTAATCTGTTTCGACTGGATTTTCCCGGAAGTATGGAGAATACTGGCATTAAAAGGCACCGATATTATCTGCCATCCTTCTAATCTTGTTTTGCCCTATGCCCAGCAGGCCGTTCCTGTGCATGGATTGATTAACCGTACATTTAACATCACTGCTAATCGTTACGGAATAGAAAGAGGATTTACTTTCAGTGGAAAATCAATTATTTCTGATCCTTATGGAAAAACACTGGTTACAGCATCCCCTGATAAGGATGAAGTTTCGTTTGTTAACTTTAAACTGGATGAAGCAAGAAATAAAAATATCACGCCCAGAAATCATGCATTTAACGACAGATTTCCTTCCGAATATAAAGAACTTTTACGCTAAACTTTAAATATTCTTATTGATTTCCGATCCCTATTTCTTTACAAACCTTAGAAAATTAACACCTTAGAATAAGTCACTTATTATTTAGAAATAATTTGAATAATTAAAAAAGTATTAATTTTGCATCACGATTTTAACATTGATTATAAAACATTTACAATATAAATGACTGGAATTAAAAAATATAATATAGAAACAACATCCAAGGCTGTTCTGAAGAAATGGTATTACCTGATGTCGCTGGGAAGGTCATTGGATGAAAAAGCCCCCAATTATTTAAAACAAGCTCTTGGATGGTCGTATCATGCACCGTATGCCGGGCACGATGGCATTCAACTGGCCATCGGACAGGTATTTGATAAAAAAACTGACCATCTTTTCCCTTATTACAGGGATATGCTAACGACACTTTCTGCCGGATTGACAGCCGAGGAGATCATTTTAAACGGTATCTCAAAAGCTACTGATGTAGCAAGTGGTGGACGTCATATGTCGAACCATTTTGCCAAACCTGAATGGAATATTCATAATGTGTCATCTGCAACCGGAAACCATACCTTGCATGCTGTTGGTGTTGCCAGGGGGATTAAAAAATATAAGGCCAAAGGTGTTGCCATCAGTTCACAGGGCGAATCATCCACTTCGGAAGGTTATGTATATGAAGCCATCAATGGCGCCAGCAACGAAAAACTCCCTGTCATTTTTGTATTTCAGGATAATCGTTTTGGTATATCGGTTCCAAAAAAAGACCAAACAGCCAATCTAAAAGCTGCTGATAATTTCAGAGGGTTTAAAAACCTGAAAATTTTTATATGCGATGGTAAAAATGTGATACAGTCAATGAACACGATGTTTGAGGCAAAGGAATTTGTTGAGCAGAATCAGATACCGGCCATTGTTCATGCAACATGTGTAAGAATTGAGTCGCATTCAAACTCTGATGACCAGCAGTTATACCGGGACGAAAATGAACTGCATTGTGTAAAAGCAGCAGATCCATTTTTGCGATACAAAAAAATCTTATTAGCCGCAAAAAGGTTTACTGAAGAAGAGTTGAATAATATTGATGCGGAAATAAAGAAAGAAGTCTCACAGGCACACAAGGCCGGTATGAAGGCACCACATCCCGATCCGGCTTCTGTCTTCGATCATGTCATCCCGGAACCTTATATCTCAAAAAAATACCCTGAAGGGATTCACAGCGCAGAAGGCGAGAAAATAAAATTGATCGCAGCACTGAATGAAACATTGAAAGCAGAGTTCCGACATAATCCTGACAGCTACATCTGGGGACAGGATGTAGCTCACAAAGAAAAAGGTGGAATATTTAATGTAACGAAAGGAATGCAACAGGAATTTGGCATTGAAAGGGTTTTTAATGCACCGATTGCCGAAGATTTTATTGTCGGAACAGCCAATGGTATGAGCCGGTTCAATGATAAAATAAGAATCGTTATTGAGGGGGCTGAGTTTGCCGATTATTTCTGGCCGGCCATGGAGCAGTTTGTCGAATTAACTCATGAATACTGGAGAACCAATGGCCAGTTTGCTCCGAATGTCACTATTCGTCTTGCTTCAGGTGGATATATCGGAGGAGGGCTTTATCATTCTCAAACAACTGAAGCGGCATTAACAACATTTCCAGGTATTAGAGTCGTTTATCCATCTTTTGCTGATGACGCAGCCGGATTGTTGCGAACGAGTATAAGGTCTCAAGGCCCTACCCTATTTTTCGAACCGAAAGCATTGTACAATGATCCAAAAGCTGAAACTATGGTTCCTGATGATTTTGAAGTTCCGTTTGGAAAAGCCCGGATTAGAAAGGAAGGAAAAGCAATGACAATGATCACTTATGGGAATACCACGCATATGTGCCTTGAAGTGGCTAATAAAATTACCGAAGAGACTGGATCTGAAATTGAAGTGATTGACCTGAGATCTTTGATCCCGTTGGACAAAGATACCATCATCAATTCGGTTAAGAAAACGAACAAAGCGCTTGTTGTTCATGAAGATAAGGTATTCAGTGGTTTTGGCGGTGAAATAGCTACCATGATCATGGAAGAAGCCTTTGAACATTTGGATGCCCCGGTAAAACGGGTAGGTTCGGTCTTTACGCCGGTTGGATTTAACAGGATACTGGAAAATGCTATTTTACCCGATACGGATAAGATTTACCTGGCTGCAAAGGGGTTGCTGGAGTATTAGTAAAATATATAGCAGGTCATGTTGAGGCTCTTGAAGTATGGCCGGTCTACCCTTCGAGAGGCTGCTAATGACATCGTGCTTTATGTACTTGACTTTGTGAACCTTTGTGATTTGATGTCTTTGTGGCATTTTTTAGCCACCAAGGCTCTAAGGCACAAAGAAATCACTAAGATAACACTTTGTTTTAAATTCCCATAATCGGGGTTCGATGTCTCAGGACGCCTATTAATAGGAAGTGAATTAAAGAAGCAGTACAATTGATTCTATCTTAGTTTTTAATTAAGCAATTGCGGCAAACTTCAGTTGGTTGTTGAATGTAGGTGAAGCATAAAAATCTTATATACAAAATCAAATAATTGTACTTTTGAATGGATGAAAAAAACTGGAAAAAGATTTATTGGCTGGTCGGTTTATCTATTCATTATAATTCTCACACTTGAAATATCGCCTTATATTTTATCAGGTTTTTTATTGGAAAAATCTTTCTCAAGGAGGAATATCAGAAAAGAAATCATTGAGGAAAATAATACAGCTAAAGATGAAAATAATGATGGAAAGCAGGATGTACAAAACCAATACCTCGGAAACCATATATTGCATCCCTATTTGGGTTTTGTTGGAATAGAGCAAGATGGATTCAATGAGTTCCATCTGCCGGGCATTAATCCCTTAACAAAAAAATCAGATGAAGATTTGAATGTGGTATTGATGGGAGGATCGGTGGCAAGAGAACTTTATGTTAGTGCAGGTGAAAGAATCAAACAAAAGATAAGTTCATCGGATATTTATAAGGACAAAAACATAAACCTTGTTATTTTGGCTTTAAGTGGTTTTAAGCAGCCGCAACAATTGTTAGCATTGAATTATTTTATGGCCTTGGGAGCCGAATATGACTTGGTGATCAACCTGGATGGTTTTAATGAAATAGTGCTACCATATACCGACAACCTTCCTTTTCATGTATTCCCCTCCTACCCCCGCCATTGGAATATTTATTCAAGAAAAAAGCTCGATTCAAGAGTGACATTACTTTTGGGCAAACAAGCAGTTGTTAACGAAAAACGCAGTAATAACAAAAGATTTATTGCGAACTCAATTGTGAATTACAGCAACTTTGCACTTTTCATCTGGAAGGTAACAGACAACAAACTGAATAATGAATTCTTCCAGCTGGAATCTGAAATCAGAACAGCTCAAAAGAACAGCCCGACAGATTACCAGTCCATAGGGATTTATACAACCATAACCGACACCTTAGAATTTTTCAAAGAACAATCCGAATTCTGGAAAAGGTCGTCGCAACAAATAGCTTATATGAGCAAACAAGCAGGATTTGAGTATTTCCATTTTTTACAACCCAATCAGTATGTTGAAGGGACAAAAGAATTTACCGTTGAAGAATTGAACATCGCAATCGAATCAGGGCCATTTGCTTATAAAGATGCCGCTATAACCGGTTATCCACCTTTAATTTCAGAAGGTCAGGAACTGATCAGAGAAGGTGTGAATTTCACTGATTTAACCCCAATGTTCAAAGATGAAAAAAGAAGTGTTTATAACGACAAATGCTGCCATTTTAATCAACTGGGCTATGAACTTATAGCTGACAGGATATTAGAAAAAATCCTCAAATAGCTACGTGACGGGTGTATTTATTTTTTGAAAATCAAAGTACTAAATAATTCGTTTAGCAAACGGATCATTCTTTCTGATTAACAACTAAACAAAAGACCTTCCAGAGTCTACAAGACCGGGAAGAATTTGAGGCTCATCTAAAATTGTATTATTTATCATTGGTAGATGATCTTTATTTTGGGGGATGGGACATGAAACAGACAGAATCATCTTTTAGAAAATCAACAAATTGTTCATTCAAAATATTAAAATCACATTTATTCCTGTAGGTTTCCAGGGCGGCTTTTCTGAAATTGATTTTCTTATCTCTATCAAGATGATAAAATTCTTTGATTTCTTTTGCAAGTTCACTTGAAGTAATTTTCTTATCAAGCAATTTTCCATTTTTATCATCAACTATTTCGGGTGTACCTCCAACACTTGTAGCATAAACAGGTATTCCGGCTGAAAAAACTTCCATAATAGAAACAGGTACACCCTCGGTAGTGCTCACATTCATAAAAAGATCGATGTTATTATTTGAATAATATTCAAGTACCTCAGAAGGGGCTTTTCTTCCGGTAAGATTTACTTTGATATTAGAGGGAATTGTCTTTACCAGGGTTTTCAAATCTTCAAATAATTCACCATCTCCGAAATGTGTCCATTCCAGCGCAAAATCTATATATTTTAAAGCATCAGCAATTAAATGCACCCTTTTTAACGGAATAATATTGGAACAAGAAACTAATCTTAATTTGTTGTCATTGCTGGGATTCGATTCTCCTTTCTTTTTAGAACCCAGACGAAATACCTTTGAGTTAAAATCGATATTAGGGTATGCATCATGCAAATATCTAACACCATGATTCGAAATTAATATAGCCTGGTCAATGTTCTTCAACAAATCAGTTCTGAAAGGAATATATCCCTCTTTTCTATCCTCATATAAATCGAATCCATGAAACCGGACGATAATTTTATTATACCCAAATTTCTTTAAAAAAGGAATAATCAAAGTGGATCCTACTCCCCAATAAAAATACAATACTGAATCTTTATTCTTATACTCTTTCTTGAGAAATTGCTTTATAGTAGGATTTCTGAGTAATTTTTCTGTTCGAGTTACAGCAACGATCCATTCTAATGTCCAAATCTTCTTTTTATAAACCTTCTTTCTGAAAAAATCCCTGTAATAATAAAAAATCCTCGGAGTTAAAATTGTCTTAAATAGCTGACTCCATTTGCCAAAAAGTTTATTTTCAAATGCAGGGGAGTTAAATTTAACACCATCAGGTACATTTGTCAGGGCATTGGAATTTTGATTTACATATGGAATAATAGTAACATTAAAATATTTTTGAAGCTCTGAAAGTTCATTTCTTTTCCATGAAAAATCGTGGGAATAAGGATAAGAAAATGTAAAGAAATATAAATCTTTCATGCTAATAATAATATCTTTTTAAAAAAGGATGCAAGGAAGAGAGAACCCTGGAAATATCTAATCCGTCAACCGGTATCCTTAAAATTCCAAAGTTATTCTTCACATTATATCCTCCATTTGCAAAAGCTACTTTCAATCCCAAATCTTTGCAAATCTCTATCGTATCATTGTTCCAATCATGTGGTTTTCCAAATGGAATTGCAAAAATAGGTGTATATATATTAAACTTTGATAAGATTTCAATGTTACTTAAAAGATCGTTTTTTTGCCAACTTTTTGTCATCATGGAAAAACGCTGGTGTTCATGACCATGAAGTCCAATGGTAAACAATTCAGGATTTAAGTTTTCCAGAAAGTCCAGCCGAAGGTAAAAATCTGTATCCTTGTCGATAAATTCAGACAATACTTCAATTTTTTTATAATTGACTAGGTAATACCCTTGATCATTCGTATTTCTAAGATTGCCTGCTATTTCTTTGGTTTCCTCAGATAAATACTTCTTTCGCTTTTCCGGATCAGAATTGAAATAATTATAAATGTTAAACCAGTAGCCCTTTTGCTCTGTTGTTAAATATGAAGTGTTGATAAAAAATGTAGCCGGCACATTAAGTTTGGTAAGCAATGGAATGACATGATTCTGTAAAGATATATCTCCATCATCAAAAGTTATTGAAACCATAGTCCCCGTCAATTTCCCTGATCTTAGTTCCCGGACAGCCTGGTCAAGCCGCAATATTTCAAAATTATCTTTCAGATAATTTATCTGAGATTCAAAAAATTCAAGATCTGACCAAATATATTTGTCGTTTTTATATGGATCAAATACCGGTGTTGACTGATGGAAATTAAATACCAACAATTTATTCCTTGGAATTAGTACCTTTTTAATCCTTTGTTTAAGTCTGTGCATTGTCAAGCCAATAATTTGCAAAAAATCTATTTACGTTTGGATCCAAATAGTCCTAAAGCTTTCCACTTAATAAATCCACCGATATACTTGAAATACTTATTTACTACAACCAAATATGCTTTCATTGATTTTGAATGTTTCCTGTAAAAAATAAAATCTCTCTTAATATTAAAATTTGACTTTATGGAAAATAATGATTGTGCTAATCTCCTGAAGCTTTCATCATGCTTTAACCCTGAGTGACGCGTATCGTTGTAAATTTTCAAGTTAGGATGAACAATGATTTTGAACCCATTTGTTTTAGCCCTGAAAGTAAAATCACTGTCACCATGATATTGAGGAAAATTTTTTTCATCCAGCATCCCAATTTTTTCATAAACGGTTTTATGCGTAATTGTACCCATACCGGGTAGCCAATCGCATTCAACTATTTTATCATATTCGTCACCATCTTTCTTCTCTGATCCTATCATACTTTTCTTACCTGAATAAGGATTAAATAATCCTCCCATGGACCATACAATATCTTTTTTCTGCGCCAAATTTATTTTCGAACCGACTATTGTATTTTCATCATTTTGGTTGAGCACAGCGATGAGGTTTTCAAAATACTTAGCAGAAGCTACTATATCATTATTCCACCATAATATATAGTCGGTGTTTAATTGATTGACAGCATATTCGACAGCCAAATTTACTCCCCCGCTCCACCATAAATTACCATTACCCTTTAACAGTTTAACCTGCGAATAATTTTCATTGATCCATTCAAAGCTGCCATCCGTTGAACCATCATCCACAATTATAATGTATATGTTTGCTTCCAACTGTTCAATTCTGTGGCGGTCAAAAAGGGATTCGAGGCATTGCTTGGTGTACCTTAATCCATTAAATACAGGTAATATGATAGAAATATTTAACATAAATTCAACGGTAGTTATTGAGGAACCAATGCTTCTTCTTGTTCTTCTTCCTCCTCCTCTTCAGGATTCTTTAACTCAAAGTAAGATACATCATAAATATACATTGCTGAACAAATTACAATAATTGAGGTTGGGCTTGAAAATGATCCACCTATTAATTCACTTATTATTAATAAAACAGCCCAATATTTTATATAAGCATATCTTGGTTCAGTTTTTATAACAAATAACTTTCGCAGTATTAACAAAACTATTATTACATACAAAATTCCGAATTTTATGTATTCGCCTAATATTCCAAGGTCATTCTGGTAAAATCCATAATTAGATTTGTAAAACCATACTCTCATTCCGTATGGTGACATCATATGAGATTCCCCATTACCGATAAAATAATTTAAATTACTTGTATAAAATTCATACAAATAAAATTTAGCTGAAGTGACTCTGATATCATCACCCTCCTGCGCAGCCTGTTTTTCTGAAACCTCAACCAAACTCATAATGATATCCTGGAAAATGAAATAGACTAAAACAGTACCAGCCAACATTAATATTGTCACCAAAACTTTAGACCTTACTCTTTTACTGATCAAAATATACACGATGGTGCCAAAAAGGATTGTAATAATGGATGACCGTGTACCTTGTAAGAATGGTATGGCAAGAAAAGCAATACAAAGTACAATATACTCATTCCTATTCTTAGTAAAAATTGCCTGCAAAAAATAAAAATACATTAATCCTGCAAAAGCTGAGCCCGGCAAAAATATTCTGATTGTTCCTCTTGCTTCTTGGGCCCTGGCGCCAAAGATCATTGTTGGGTACATAACATATTGGAAAGCAAATAATCCGATATAAAGAATAGCCATAATAATCATCAGCTTTTCCAATTCTTCCGGCCTGATTCTAATTGCATGAAGAAAAAAGTAGAATAAATAGAAGTACATGTAATATTGGGCCCAGGCGGATAATAAAAAACTTTGGTCATGTCCCCACTTAGCACCATAAATTGCCAGAAGAAGTGCTAAAAATATAAGGCATATTTCTATTCCAAAATGCTTTTTAAACTGTTGTCCCCTGTCATATATCATGGTAATAACTAAAGTTACCAACATTAATATAATAGCACCAAACGATAGTGCCAGCATTAAATTTTTCGGTAAATAGGTTAGTCTGAAAAAAGTTGCTGATGCCAGAAAAATAAAAAAAACTACAAGCTGCTTAAACATTTTGGCCGATACTTCACAAAATAATTACTACTTGTTAAACTTCTTCTTAAAAATCGATTTAATTCTTCTTTTTGCCCTATTTGATATTAGCTTTACTAAAATGTTTGTATCAAATATATTCTTGTAAAAATAAGCATATTCATCTTCAAATTCATCCATATTCAGTGAATTAATAGTCACATCCTCACGTTTAGCAAGCACCAGGTCACTTCCACTAATATTATTGATAATGTTCATCTCCATAGGTTTCATTGCACGGGCAAAACCCATAAGGGGATTCTTACAGGATTTACTTGTTAAAACATAATCATTGGAAAATGATTCTTTCTTATTATATAAATCCACTTCAAAATCATATTCTGCTAAGGCAGGTTGCAATTTTTTAAGTCTGTCAGATAATATTTCCGAGTAAGCATCATAAACATTAAATGATTCATCCAAAGATTTGAACCTAAAAGCAGATTCAACTATCTCCAATCTTACCTGTCCCATAGAATTCACTGTTTTCATGTTTTCGCCCAGATCATTAAAATTGGTGGTAAAAGAAATTTGAGGAAAAACAAAAAATCTATTTTCTTCAACGAGATATCCGTAATAATACTTTTTCCATGATGAAGCCGGCCAGTTTTTAACTTTTGGAGGCAATTGCTCAATAGATTTAACATCCGGATTCTCACTATACCATTTTTTAAAAGAATCCCATTGTTTTAAACTCCAGGTCTGCCCCAGCGAAGATGGGACTTGTTTAAAATAAACATCTGAATCATCTCTAAGCGGAATAAATGGCTGTTTTAATGCTTCTGTATAAGGCAAATTATAGAGTGATATACCTCCAATTTGCTCAAAACCGTTGTAAAAAGTTAACGATTCTTGAGCATATTTGTAAAAAAATGGTGAAACAACCAAATCATCCTCTAGTATAATTACTGAGCCATAATTATAAGTAAGGTCACCGCACTTAATTATATGATTTCTAAGACCAAGGTGTTCATCGTGGAAAATGACCTCTTTCGCCCCCTTATTCCAATTGAAACTCTTTGCCAGATCAGCAACATTTTTATTATTTCCGTTATTATCTATACTAATTATTAATTTTGTATCAATTGGGTAATGTGCATTTGATAAAGAATTTAGAATTCTCTGAAGAGATTTTATACGATTAAATGCAACAACTATTATTACAGGTTTATACTCTTTGTCCATATATTGTGAATCGCTCAATGTTGAATTAATTTCTTAGAGACTATTTTAATATAATTGAACTATTGATTTATATCTTTATTATAATCGGCAAATGATCTGTTATTTTTAATCCTGGTTGTTAGCAGTTCCCTTAGCTTTTTCAAGTCATTTCTTTGAAAATACAATATATGAATTAAATATAATGTCAATAAACCAAATAACATTAATCTCTGTTCAAATAATATTGAAATAACAAGCATGAATCCTATTATTAATTTTGGCACCCAAAACTTTAATAAATACTTCAACGAAAATCCATAAGTTCTATAAAATCCAACATACAATTGTATTGGAACAATAAATACAATATAGCTAAATGTATAAATGATAGCGATAACTACAACAGAATATAATGATCCTATAACTATAGCCAAAACCAATATGATTGCCGAAGCTACACCAACATACATGAAGGTTTTTTCTTTTTCAAGTAAAATATAAATATGTCCGGTTGTCGATATTAAAGTTTGGAATATAATAAGTACGCCGAAATACGGAAGTAGATCTGCAACCATCATCCAGTTTTCTCCCCACAAAATTCTTACAAATGTATTTGGAATCAGCATCAGGATAGCACCAATTGGAAAACTAATTATACTGATAACGCCTAATATACTAGCATATTCTTTATTAATACTTCCCCCCTCCGATTTATACTTTTTTAAACTTGGATACAAAACGGTTCCAAATAATCCTGTTATCAAATTTAATGATAACTGTAACATTTTATATGCCCTGTTATAAATACCCAAATCAAAACTACTGTAGAATTTTCCAATAATAAGATTATCAGCATTCCGTGACCAATAATTAATCAGGTTAAAACCGCTTACGTTAGTAATGAGGCTTTTTGTCATTTTAAAACCGGCTATGGTATAGCTTAATTTGTAAAACTTGAATCCTAGTTTCACTTTATTCTCAAACAAAATGAATTGAACAAGTTGTAAAAATATCTGTGGGATAATTAAAGACCAATAAGAAAAACCTAAAAAGGCTAATATGATCATCATGGCAATGCCGATGAGATTGGATATTAATCTGACTTTTCCGACATAATTAAAATCAAGATCCTTGGTAATAATGGCCATTGGAACTATTTTAAGTGCACCCACAATAAAAGTAACTGACAAAACCATGGTAGGCACCACTAATGTTTGGTCATTATAAAAACAGGCAATTGGATATGCTAACAATAGCATTATCAGGAACAATAAAAAACCAATATAGAATGACAAATTTGTGACAGCCTTATGAAAAGTACGTCCATAATCGCTTCGGATAATTGCGAATGACAAGCCGGCATCTGCAAAAATGATCACAAATCCAGTGAACACTGTAATCAAAGCAACATAACCATACTCTTCGGGCATCAACAACCTGGACAGTACAATTGATGACAGGAAATTAGCAATCTGCGAACTGTAATTGTACCCTCCGAGAGTTAAAATATTTTTAAAAAACGCCTTTTTAAAACCTGCCATTATTTGTTATTCTATTCCTGTTTTAATCCTGATTTTAATTATCGAAGCAATATCAATTTATTAGAACTTTTGTTATCTTATGTTTTTATGAGTCTCTTGTTAAATTCCAGTTACTTTGAAAACACTATATATATCCTACAATATTCAATAATCATCATACTTACAAATAGAATAAAAGTTTCTACTTTTAACCTAACTCCAAATTTTTTTTAGTGATTTAGATAAATAAATATGGGCGCCTATTTCAAAATAAAAAAGTACAAGATATACATATAATTATCTTTAAAATAAAAATGTTTAAATAAATCTTTAAAACCTTTAAAAACGTTAGCTGAGCTTTTCCAGCTGATAAGTCCCCTTTTCGGTATTAAACCACTCCTCAGAATAATTACTAAATTTTGTCATCCATTGTTTTACAATGTTATTGTCATCTTCCCTTAAACAATCGTCAAGCAGAATAATACCTCCTTCATTTAAATATTTGTCCAATAAATATAATGAAGGGTATCTTGATTTGGGATGTATATGAGAAGGAGGTCCGTCAATGATTATGATATCGAATTTTATATCTGGATTTAAAACGGAAATATCATACCATTTCCAATCTTCATTTTCAATCTTATAATTAATCAAATCCTTTGAATGAATAATAGTTTTACCAGATACATCATGTGATTTCAATAACTCATTTGTTCTATCGGCAAATTCTTTATCATGCTCAAAAGAGATCAAATTTCCCCAATCTTTGTCATGAATTAAATATGAAATAATTAACGATGAAACACCACTGCCGCACTCCAATATATTTCCAGGGTTTTTTTCAAGAATTTTTTGAATTATTATATTGGCAAAATCAGGAGATATTGACCAACCCCTGAATGCAGGTAGTGGTTTTGTTATTTTTAAAATTGAAAAAATTGAAAATAAGGATTCGATTTGACTATAACTGGCATTATTTCCTTTTTCTAAGTAATCTATTTTGCTATTTATTCTTTTATAATTGAATTGAATAAAAAATCCGATTAAAATAAATACCATTACAGTAGAAAAAATAATAACAAGTAGTAATGCATTATTATCAGAAAATAAATAACCAACAATTAGAACTACAACTATGTAAAATAATACAAATGATATTAGAAGTGGTTTCTTCATTAATTAATATAAAGTAATTATTGAATAAATCAACCTTGATGTATAAGATTCAAATCAAAAGTACTTTTTTTTGTTAAGTACTTTTTTTCTTTCCAAACATTCTTTTTATAAAACCCGATTTTCCGTTATCAGAATAATAATTTGATTGGTATGCGTAGCCATAAGAATTTTTTTTCATTCTTATATCATTTATCAAAATTGAAACATTACTTATCTTCTTAAGTTCGATATTCTTTAAATTATTTTTTACAGCATCCTTTAAAGAAATATTATGTCGAACCGCAAATATATTGATATCAGCATAACTAAATAAAAGGTAAGAGTCGCTTACTGCACCAATCGGTGCGGAATCAATAACTATATAATCGTAAATTCCTTTTAATTCATCAAAAAATTCTTTTGTTCGATCTGAAGCTATTAATTCAACTGGATTGGGAGGTATGGGACCAGCAGCAATTAAATCCAAATTTTCAATCTGTGTCTTTTGAATAATTTCTTTTATACTTGCATTATTGATCAGATATGAAGTTATTCCCTTTTCATTTTTTAATTTGAAATCTTTGTATAATGCCGGTCTTCTAAGGTCAAAACCTAATAGTAAGGTCTTTTTTCCAAGTAATGCATACACTGAGGCAATATTTATACTACTGAAAGACTTTCCTTCACCACTCATTGAAGATGTTATCAATATAACCATCTTATCCCTTCCCTTAGCAAAAAACCTCAGGTTGGTTCGAATCCCTCTGAAAGAATCAGCTATTGGGGACTTCGGGTAGTCTTTAATTATTGTTGTTGCTTTGGATTTATTATGCAACACCTGTCCGATGATGGGAAGCGAAGAGATGTGTTCAATATCTTTTATGTCACTTATTTTATTATTGAGAAAATCTCTGATAAGGATATATAAGAATGGCAGGAGTAATCCGAGAAAAGCTGCAATTAAATAATTCATTTTTGTTTTAGGAGAAATGATTCCAGCTTTAAAATAAAGAGCCTCATCCACTATTTCATAATCGGGTGCATTAGAAGCTCGGGCAATTTGAGCTTCTGCTCGTTTCTGCAACAAGTAAGTATAAATAGCATCATTTAATTTAAATTGTCTTTCCATACCTATCAACTCCCTTTCGGTTCTTGGCAATCTGGAAATCTGGCTATTTAATTTTGCCATCCTGCTGTCAATATCCTGCAATTGTATTACAATTCTATTATAATTGTAATCAATATTCTCCAGGATCGTACTCTTAACATTAGAAATCTGAATTTCAAGATCACGGAGGAAAAGATTTTTAGTATTATCATCCTGAAGGTAATTCATTCGTTGATTATTCAAATCAAGCAATTCACCAATAAGTTCATTTAAAACCGGATCTTGTACTTCCATGGCAGATGGCGCAACAAGATCGGCCACATCGCTATTCCTTTCAAAATAATCATTGATATAATCATAATACTGCTGCCTAACAGTAATAATTACTTTTTCATTTTCAAGTGCATTCCTTTTTTCATAAAGCTTTTGACCCTGAAAACTTAAATTCATTACTTGATTTGAAGTTCGGAAATTTTGAAGTTTATTTTCAGCAAACATCAGTGAATCGGCAATATCTGCGATTCTGGAATCAATGAATTGAACTGTGTTAAAAGCAATTTTATTTTTCTTCTCAAGATTTTTATCAAGATATACCTTGGTCAGGGTATTAAGAAAATCTGTTATTTGCTTTGGATGTGAACCGGTTAAAGAGATATTCACTACCGAAGATGTTGTTGAGGTGGTAGCAATACTTAAACGGCCCTTAAATGAACCTGTCAGTGAATACAGGTTATTAAAATAAAAAATAAGCCGGGCATTACTATACTCACGCGGGTTATAATTCTCATTTAAATGGACTACAAAATTATAATGCTTATCGGAAATTTTTTCGCCAAATTTATAAATTCCAAAAATATTAAGTGAATCAATGTATCCTGCCGGTTTGTTAGTTACATAATTATAGAGAGGCACTTCTGCTGCGCTGCAAGTTAATCTAAAAGTTGTATCGCTAATAACATCAATATAAAATCTTACATTAACAGGCTGATCAAGAGTTTGATCAATGATAACATGGATCGGGGAATTATTATATAATTCAGTGAATGAATTAAACGGAAGAAAATCAAAGGGAAACATATTCTCTTCCTTTACATAACTTACTTCCAGGTTCAACTCCTGAATGGCATGATTTATTACGGTAAATGATTTTAATACCGCCAGTTCATTTTCTACACTACTAATTCCTCCAAAAAGATCTACACCAGACATCATTTCATCCGATCCCAAAAAAGAACTTCTGGATTCTTCTCTGATCAGGATTGTAGTTGCATTAGCATATTTCCTATCACTATATTTATTAATGAAGAAAGCAATTATCAACGCCAAAAACAATGTAAATACAAAATAATATTTGTACCGTAATACTCTGAATATTATCTCTTTGAAATCTGTTTTTTGCTGAAATATTTCTTCTGATGCTTTTGCCATATTTTACTGTAAACTATAATAAAACACTAATACTGTAACAAGGGTGGTAATAGTTGCAAGATAAATTGGCAAGTTTGTCATACTTAAATTACGAAACTTAGTATTAATTGGTTTCACAATAATTGCATCGTTTGGAATAATATAAAAATATTCTGATGATACTATGTCTTTGTTTGTCAAATCCAAATAATAGTAATTCAATTTGTTTTTTGCCTCTCTGACTAATATAACGTTTGTTTTATTACCATAGTCTGTAAATCCCCCAGCATAGCTTAAAGCTTGAAATATGGTAATTTGATCACGGTAAAACGAATATTCTCCGGGTCTTCTAACCTCTCCTAATACAGCTACAGTATTATTAACAAATTTAACAGTGATGGATATATTTGTTAAATATTCGCTAACCTCAGCCTCAATTGTTTGCTGGGCTTCCTGTAAAGTCAAATCTTTAACATATATTTCTCCAACGAAAGGAAAATCTATATAACCTGACTGGTTAACTGTATAGCTTAATAGATTAATATTGGATTCGGATCCAGCCCTGCCCTGATCAGCAAAAATATCTGCTGTTTTTTCGTCTATACTCGAAACTTTTATATATATATTATCAAACGGCTGAATTGTTTTTTCAGGACGAACATTTACATATTCATCTTTAATCTCACCTTTTTTTTGTTCTTGCAAGTATAAGAGTTTCTTTTTTGGAACACATGAAAACAGTGTAACTACTGAAACTAACAGCAGAATAAATATCTTATTTAAATACTTCTTATTCAATATAAAAAAATTTTATAAAAAAAATGTACCTGTTATAATTCAGGTACAAATTTAAAACTAATTCTCAGCTTACAAAAATAAATAGTCCCTTTTTGGGAATATTAATTATGTTATGAGCCTGTTCCTTTAAGCATTGTTCTAATTGTTTTGAAGAATAGTACCAGATCTAATTTATTTGACCAGTTATCAATATATTGAAGGTCCATCTTCATCCAATCTTCAAAAGAAATATTATTTCTGTTTGGCTTTATTTGCCATGTACAGGTAATTCCAGGCTTCATTGACAATCTTCTTAATTGCCACCTTTCATATTGTTTCACTTCAGATGGTATTGGAGGTCTTGGGCCAACAAGGCTCATATCACCAATTAATACGTTTAAAAACTGAGGCAGTTCATCAAGACCTGTTTTACGCAATATTCTTCCAAGTTTGGTAATCCTCGGATCATTCTTGATTTTAAATACAGGACCATCGGCTTCATTTGCTTCCATCAGTTGCTCTTTCAACTCTTCAGCATTTATAACCATTGTTCTGAATTTGTACATATAGAAAGTCCTACCCCTTAAGCCAACACGCTTTTGTTTGAAGAATATGGGACCCTTGGATGTAAGTTTAATAAGCGCTGATATTGCCAATAATGCTGGAGACCATACCAACAAAATAAAAAATGCAGCAAGCACTGACAATGTATTTTTCAATTTCAATGCAAAATGATCTGATGGAGTATTATCAAAAGTCAGGAATGGAGTATCATCAAAATGATTTAAATGCGCCTTTGTTGTTGACATACTAAATAGTTGAGATTGCATCCTAAAAACAACTCCTACTTCCTCACAATCATGAACTATTGCCCTAATACTTTTCTGATTAATTTCATTTTTGCAATAAATCACCTCATCTATCACATCAACATCTATCATATTGCTCAAATTCACATGTTCAGGGTGAATACTAACAATGTCCTTATATTTCTTAAAAATTTTGCTTGAATTCGTAATAACATATTTTAATATATAGCCCCACTCTTTATTATCCAGTATCTTTTCAATAAATTCTTCAGATGAATCATCAGCAATAACAACTACATTTCTTGAATTATAGCCCTTCACCCTGAAATATTTCATCATACGATAAATTGAAATCCTAACAGAAAAGAGTGCAAAGAGATTAATAATTCCAAAAAACAAAATTACAAGACGACTAATATTGATAAGTTTAAATAAAAAGACGAATAAAAATATTATTCCTAAGCCAATAACAATTACACTTAAGTAGGAAGCAAGAATTTTTGAATATGTTTTTGTTCGATGCATTTCGGAAAGATGTACCGATTTTAATAAAATAAACCATGTCGGAATTATTAATAATCCGACTACAAGATATTCATTCGGAGCATTTAATTTTGGTTCAAAAAACAAATCTCTGACTAAAAAAGCGACAAAGAATGAAAAAACTGATAGAAATACGTCGAAAACTCCGAAGATGTTGTTTATTTGTTGTTCCCTTTCTTTTATCATTGTTTTAAGTTTTGGTAAACAGAAACTCTTTAAAATATTTCATTGAGTTATCGTTCCAATACTTAGTCAAAAATCATACCTGAGCACTAAGATGTTTAATTTCACACGTTTTCAACTGAATACAATATTTATCCTATTCCCAAAAAGGGAAATATTTATATTTGCGGGAAATTTTCTAAATTCGGGCAACTCATACAATAATTGTTAAATTTAAAAATCAGGTTTAAAGGATTAATTGGTAAACTTTTTATTTAAAAGGGAGTATAAAATAGCAATTAGGGCATTATGATCAAATTTGTTATAATATCACCAGTGAGGAATGAGGAGGATTTTGTTGAAAAAACAATTGAGTCTGTTATAAACCAAACTGTAATACCTGATGAGTGGATCATTGTTAATGATGGTTCGACCGATTTAACTCAGGAGATAATTGAGAAATACACTCGTGATAATGATTGGATAAAACTAATTAATCTAAAAGACAGAGGCTTTTATTATCCTGGGACTGGGGTAGTAAATGTTATTAAACAAGGATTTGAGAACATTTCTAAAAATGATTGGGATTTTCTGGTTAAACTTGATTGTGATATTACAATTGAGAAAGCTTATTTCGAAAATATATTTAAGGAGTTTGAAAATAATCCAAAATTGGGTATTGCCAGTGGTGCTATACATTTAGTAAATGGTAACGGGGGACGAACAATAAAAGAAAAATCGCAATATGACCATCCCTGGGGAGCATCAAAAATATACAGAAGAAAATGTTATGATCAGATTAATGGTTGGAAACCTATTCCGGGCTGGGATCTTGCCGATATTTTATCTGCTCAAATGAATGGGTGGGAAACGCGATGCTTTGATGAGTATAAAATATTTCATTTCAGACTTACTGGGGGAAGAAGAGAAGGTTTGACAAAAGGTAGATTTTTGTTAGGCCGGTTTCACTACAGATATGGCTATGGCCCGGTATATACATTTTTAAAATCAGTTTACCGGCTAACAGAAAAACCGATCATTATTGGCGGGGTAAGCATATTTCTTGGATACATTTACGCAGCAATTATAAGAGAAAAAAAACTTTTTGAAAAGGATATGCGCAAATTTTTAAGAAAAAAACATCGTAAATACATTAATCAAAAACTTACTACCTTTAGTAGCCACAATGGTAGCTCATAATTATTAATTTTGAATCATTTAATTTAAAAACAATTAATGAAGTTCTTTTCTATTATAACAATTTGTAAAAACAATCTTGAAGAACTTAAAAAAACTTATAACAGCATCAAATCTCAATCTGATGATGATTATCAATGGATAATTGTTGATGCTGATTCAACAGATAAAACAAAAGACTGGCTGGATAATATTGCAAATGCCAATTGGATTTCAGAGCCGGATAAAGGGATATATGATGCCATGAACAAAGGCATTTCAATGTCGAAAGAAAGATATTTGATTTTCATGAACAGTGGGGATTGTTTTGCGTCAAATAATATATTAGAGAAATCAAAAAAACATATTGAAAAAAATAACTTCCCTGCTTTTGTTTATGGAGATTCTATTGACGTTTCGGAGGAAGATAAGGAATACTACAGGAAAGCCAAGAATTATGAAAAGAACTGGCTTGGCATGATAACACAACACCAGGCCATGTTTTTCAATCGGAACAAAACAGGTAATTCCAAATATTCCCTTGATTATCCACTTGCAGGTGATTATGCTTTTATCAGTTCAATAATCAATAATTTACAGGATAAGGATATATTATATCTGGATTTCCCCATATGTAAATTCAGTATGGGAGGAACGAACGAAATGCAGCGTTTTAAAGCTATAAAGGAGGATTACAGGATAAGGAAAAACATTTTAAAATTACCGGTAATTGTTTGCTCATTATTATATTTACTTCATTACATGCATACTTTAATTAAAAAATTAAATCCATCATCCAGATTCATTCGTCATAAATCTGTTTCAAGTAACAATTAAACATTTAGTGTCAAAAAATATATACATATATCCATTGTCTTCAAGAGTTGAAAATCTTGGTTTATTCAACCCATATATTGATGACCTTATAAATTCGTTCAGCTCATATTTTGAGTTCATCAACAAGGATAAACCCTCCAAATCGGGAATTTTTGATTTACTCAAATACTTACGAATAACTGATTTTATCTTTTTTAACTGGATTGAAAAACTTCCCGGTAATCGAGGTGGGGTAGTGCAAACTTTATTTCTTTTTTTATTAATTCCTTTTATAAAGTTATTGAGGATAAAAATTATCTGGACAATGCACAACAAGCTCAGTCATACCGATGATCACCTATTCCTTAAAAAGGCTATTTTTAAAAAAATGTTAAAAAATGCAGATTTAATATTAACACATTCAAGTGAAGGAATCAGATATGCAAAAGAGGTTGTGCAAGGAAGTGAATCAAAAGTGCATTATCATCCTCACCCTGTAAAAGACAGAAAGTCGAAAATGACATTGAAGGCCAAATATGATATTTTAATATGGGGAACTATTTCTCCATATAAAGGAATTGATAAGTTCCTTCAGTATTTGCATCAGAAAAATCTTATTCAAAAATTTAAAGTATTGATTATTGGTAAATCAACTTCAGAAAGTTACTTTAAAGAGCTTACCAGGTATTTAAGTAGCAATATTCTCATCGAGAATAAGTTCATCGAGGATAATGATCTTCAAACACTTATTTCAGAATCAAAAATAGTACTATTTACTTATTCCAAATCTTCAATTCTTAGTTCTGGTGTTTTAATGGATTCAATAGGATACGGCGCTAATATCATTGGCCCTGAAGTTGGCGCTTTTGCTGATTTAGCTAAAGAAGACATTCTTGACACTTATTCAAACTTTGATGAACTTATTTCTATTATTGATAAGCAACTTGAAGACACTGCAATAAAAAACAGGAATAATAATATGGAGCAATTCATTGCAGAAAACAGCTGGGACAGGTTTGCTGAAAACGTTCAAAAAATCATTAGTTAAAATATCTTCTAAATTGATTACAAGAGCAAATCAACACCATTCATAATTTGTTCTCCATTTCTTCACTTCTTTTTACATCCCGGAAAACACATAGTATCTGATTATTTATTTTCTTTGTAAAAATTTTACCAATTAATCGGTATATCATTAATATCAAAATATGAAGTTGTTTCAAATTGAAATAAACATTGAGAGGGCAAGGGATACAGGTATGGCAATGGTGCTTATATTGCTTTTACTTGAACTTTTCCTGGGAACAGGATTATATTATAAAATAGCTATCCCTGTTTTGGTGATCAACATGACGGTTCCTAAATTCTTTTATCCCTTTGCTTATTTATGGTTTGGTATTGCACAATTTCTCGGAACCATAGTTTCCAAAATTCTCCTTTTCCTTGTATTTATGATTATCGTGCTCCCTATGGCTATTATAAGAAGGATAATGGGAAAAGATACCCTATTAATAAAAAGTTGGAAACAAAGCACCCACTCAGTTTTTAAAACGAGGGAACATTTATTTACATCTTCTGATATTGATAAACCTTATTAAAGTATAAACCAGATGGATTTTTTAAAAGATTTATGGGGCTTTCTAAAGGTCAGAAAAAAATTCTGGCTACTTCCTTTGATCATTATTCTTTTGATATTCGGCGTTTTGATTGTTTTAACCAGTGGTTCCGCAATTGCCCCTTTTATTTATACATTATTCTAAATAAAGATTTAAATGGCTGAAGCTATACTTGGAATATCGGCATACTATCATGATAGTGCAGCTGCATTGATTATTGATGGAGAAATAATTGCTGCTGCGCATGAAGAACGGTTCACCCGAAAAAAGCATGATGCATCATTCCCCATTAATGCAGCGCGCTATGTTTTAGAAGAGGGTGGATTTAAATATTCTGATTTAACTGCAGTAGCATTTTACGATAAGCCATATATCAAATTTGAACGACTGCTTGAAACCTACCATGCCTTTGCCCCAAAAGGATTAAAAAGTTTTCTGTCAGCCATTCCGGTCTGGATAAAAGAAAAGCTTTTTATGAAAAAAATGCTGAACGACGAGTTTGCAAAATTAGGTAAGGGTAAAGTTCCTATACTTTTTCCCGAACATCACCTTTCACATGCGGCAAGCGCTTTTTATCCTTCGCCTTTTGAGGAAGCGGCAATTCTGACCATTGATGGGGTCGGTGAGTGGGCAACATCGACGATTTGTTATGGTAAAGGAAAAGATATTAAAATTATCAAAGAACTCGATTTTCCGCATTCTGTTGGTCTTTTATATTCTGCATTTACTTATTATACCGGGTTTAGGGTTAACAGCGGTGAATATAAACTAATGGGTTTGGCTCCCTACGGCAATTCCTTATCAGAAGAAACTAAGCGATTTAAAAAGATCATTTATAAAGAACTGGTTGACATAAGAGAGGATGGTTCGATATTATTGAACATGAAATATTTTAAGTATGCAACCGGTTTAAAAATGACTGATGATAGAAAGTGGGAAAAATTGTTTGGAATCCCGCCACGTAAAGAAGAATCACCCATTACCCAGTCATACATGAATATGGCGCTTGCGATACAAAAGGTTACTGAAGAAATTGTCCTGAAATTAGTCAAAACCACAAAAGAATTGACAGGAAGTAACAACCTGGTTATGGCAGGAGGGGTAGCCTTAAACAGCGTTGCCAACGGCAAAATTTTAGAAAAGAAAATTTTTGATAATATTTGGATTCAGCCTGCTGCCGGTGATGCAGGTGGTGCACTGGGTGCAGCACTTTCAGCCTGGCATATCTGGAAAAACAAGGATCGGAATATTATCAATAATCCTGATTCGATGAAAGGTGCCTATTTAGGTCCGGAGTTTACTGACAGGCAAATTGAAAACGTTGCAAGAAAATACAATGCAAAATATATCCATTTCGAAAATTTCGGGGAACTAACAAAAAAGGTTGCTTCATTGCTCGATAAAGGAAAAGTAGTTGGTTGGTTTCAGGACAGGATGGAATATGGCCCGCGGGCATTAGGCAACAGAAGTATTCTGGGAGACGCGCGAAACCCGGAGATGCAAAAGAAGATGAACTTAAAGATCAAATACCGAGAGGGATTCAGGCCATTTGCCCCAACAGTGCTGGAAGAAGATATGGGTGTATACTTCGAAATAGATAAGCCCTCTCCTTACATGCTTTTGGTAATTCCGGTTAAAGAAGAAAGAAGAAGCCCTGAGCCATCAGGTTATAATGATCTTGAATTATATGATCGCCTGTATCATTTGCGATCCGATGTACCTGCAATTACTCATATCGATTATTCAGCCCGAATCCAGAGTGTTCATAAAGACACTAATCCTAAATATTGGAGTTTGATTAATGAATTCAAAAGACTTACCGGTTACGGAGTAATCGTTAATACATCTTTCAATGTGAGGGGTGAGCCCATAGTATGTACACCGGATGATGGATTTCGTTGTTTTATGCGAACAGAGATGGACTATCTTGTTTTGGGTAACTATTTATTTGATAAAACCGATCAGGAAAAATTAAAGGATGACATAAACTGGAAAGAAGAGTTTAAATTGGATTAATATACAAAAAGACAGCTTTTCGCTGTCATTTTTGTGAACCTAAGAGGGCTGAAGTCGAACAAATTCATCATAGATTTAAAGAGGTTGTCGCCCTGTATCCCTTTGTTAATAAAGATTTCCTAATATGTTAAATTTGACATGGACGGTTCGATTTGTCTAGTCATTTTTATTACTTTTACATCGAAATAAACAAATTTTTCATTCCATGAAATCGACATAAAAAATAAACAGATGAAAACAAAATCCCTGGTTTACCAATTATTTGTACTTTGTTCACTTACTGTCATCTTTACCGCTTGTAAGGAAGACGAAGAAGAACCTACCGATTCTAATGTAGGTACAGTTTCGGATTCGGATGGCAACAGCTACTCAACCATAAAAATTGGAAATCAATGGTGGATGAGTGAAAACCTGAAAACTACCAGTTTCAGGAATGGAGAGGATGTTCCAAAGGTGGCAGGTTCAGGTGCTTGGGCATCAACAGGGGAGGCAGCATATTGTTATTTTGAAAATGATTCAGTAAATGCTGAGGATTATGGTTGTTTATATAACTGGCATGCAACAGTGGATGGACGAAAGATTTGTCCTGATGGATGGCATGTTCCCAATGATGACAACTGGACGACACTCATGGAATTTTTAGGAGGTGAACAGGTTGCCGGTGGTAAACTTAAACAAACAGGTACTGAATACTGGAACAGCCCAAATGCTGATGCCACCAATGAGTCTGGTTTTAATGCATTACCCGGAGGAACGAGGAGTCCCATGTCCGGTTTTTTTGCAGGACTGGGTACCACAGGAAGCTGGTGGAGCACTTCTGTACAAAATGCCGAATATTCATATGTCTGGGGATTAACTTCCTCAAATGGTTTTGCGGCCCACTATGACCTGAAAAAAAACAGTGGGTTGTCGGTACGGTGTGTGAAGGATTAAGACTATAAATTTCAAATACAATAAACCTAACTGCTTCCTCTTTACTATGACTATATCTTTGTGAAAAGGTGAAAGGCAATGTTCAGGTTATAAGTAGATTAAATAACTCCTACGTCATATTTAACCAATAGAAGTTTATAATTAATGATACTGATAAATGAGGATTGAAATATTACGGGACATATCATTTTAATGCATTAATATGCAGATATTTAGATTAGTTTAAAGTGATCCCGGGAGGACTTCCCGACTCTCCTGCGTCGGTCGGGATAAACTTCTCGCCCTTCTTATCACAAAAAAACCGCCAAAAGCGGTTTCCCTTGTGATCCCGGGAGGACTCGAACCCCCATCACAAGAACCGGAATCTTGAATTTTATCCTGTTAAACTACGGGACCGGATTATAGTTTGAAGTTCGATGTTCAAAGTTCGAAGTTCAAGTCTATAATTAATATTCAATGCGCAAAGTTAGAAAGTTTACCGTTTTAAAACTTTTTCCTTTGCAATTATTTTTCCTGAAACATCCAGCAAATGCAGATAATAAATTCCTGAAGGTAAATCTGGAAGATCATTTAATCGAACTTTATCTGCCCACATAATATGTTTTCCGTTTGCATCAAATAATCGAAAATCATCCACCATTTCTATTGGGCCACTAATATTCAACGATTTTTTGAAGGGATTTGGATGTATTGTAAAATCCAATGCCGGTTCTTCTTGACCTGAAACATTGGTTATCAAATCATCTATATTTAATCTGTACGCTGAAACACCATATGTGCCGATCACCAATGTTCTTGTTGGATTATGAATTTTCATGGCCACAACAGGAGCATTGTAAATTCCATCATTGAGTCCCATCCAGTTTTGTCCACCATCCTGGGTATAATATACTCCGGCATCCGACCCGACAAAAATATGATCCTGATGATCAGGATCGAGGACAATATCATTCATTGGTATTTCGGGTAAATTACCACTTATGCTTTCCCATGTTTGCCCCAGGTCAGTAGATTTAAAAACATGAGCAATAGGCTCATCCCAGCGGAAACCGGAGATAGTCGCATAAATAGTATTTTCATCAAAAGGATCACCAATCACATGTGTAACCCAGCGATCCGGTATTCCATTTGTTATATTTGTCCATGAGCTTCCTGCATCGGTGGAAATATGAATTAATCCATCACCTGTACCGGCTATCACTATATCTGTATTAACCGGATGAACTGCGATTGTAGTAATTGTATGAAAATACTGGTTGATCCCTTTGGTAATGTCTCCACTTACATCCGTCCAATTATTTCCTCCATTTATAGATTTCCAAACCCGATAGGTGCCAAAATACAATGTTTGGGGATTTACCGGGTCCATTGCAATCGGTGCTGACCAGTTTACCCGGTCATTTTCCCACTGCCAACCTATATAATCCATATTATTTCCACCATTGGTTGATTTATATAAATTACCCCATTGGTATTCGGCATACATTATATTTGAATTTGAATAATCAATCAAACAATACATGCCATCTCCACCAAGGATTGCATCCCAGTTATTTGTGCTACCGGTATAGGTTATAATAGTATTATTATCCTGTGTTCCGCCTATGATCCTTTCCGGATTTTGGTAATCAACATCAATGGCATAAAACTGTGTAAAAGGCAAGTTGTTGATTTTGGTCCAGCTGTTTCCATTATTCGTACTTGTATAAAGCCCTCCATCATTACCTTCAATAATCCGGTCATTTTCAAGGTCGAAATACATGGCATGATGATCAACATGAATTCCCCAACCACCTATTTCACTCCAGCTATCGCCACCATCGGTTGACCTGAACAAATAAACTCCCATTACAAATACCAGGTTTTCATCTTCAGGATGTACCCTGATCTGGCCAAAATACCAACCAAAACTACTATTCATGCCTGACAAGGTCCAGTCATTGGTTTGCGTCCATGATGTACCTCCATCAATTGTTTTATATACATACACCTCATAATTCGGCATATCGTAGTAAGCATATACCACATCAGGATTTGATTCTGCAATGGCCAATCCTACCCTACCCACATCTCCATAAGGCAAACCATTGGTTAATTGAAACCATGTGTCCCCACCATCCTCAGTTTTCCAAACTCCCGTACCTCCCCCAAATGAATGGCGATAAGTTAGCCCCCGCATTCGCTCCCACATACCTGCAAAAAGCACATCCGGGTTTTGCGGATGCTGGACAATTTCAATACCTGAAACAGAATCATTAATAAATAAAATCTTTTCCCAGGCACTTCCTCCGTCTTCACTACGATAAATCCCCCGGTTTTCATCCGGTGAAAATAAATTACCACAGGCAGCAGCATAAATCCTTTCAGAATCATTGTAATCTATCACGATCCTTCCAATGTATGCAGAAAGTTCAAGGCCCGAATGTTCCCAAGTGTCTCCAGCATCATAAGATTTATAAATACCGTCACCCATAAAGCTATAACTTGAGGCATTTGCTTCACCCGTTCCGGCATAAATAATATTTTCATTATTGGGATCAATGGCCAGGTCACCCATTGAAATCAGGTTAACTCCTTCAAATTTATATTCCCAACTGCCGCCATTATCTACACTTTTCCAGACACCTCCAGAAGCTGCTCCAAGGTATATGGTTTCCGGAGAATCCGGATGAACGGCAATGTCGGTAATTCGGCCACCTATATTTGTTGGACCGGCAAGTTCCCACTCATAATTATATAATTTAGAAGACTCCTGAAACTCTTTTGCCTGTTTCATGGCAGATAAATAAACATCATGTTTGATTGATCCATAAGGGTAGCTACGCTGATGAGCCATATACTCTCCCGGTGATAAATTCACTTTCCAACTTTCCTTCTTATCAATTTTATCTGATGAAGAATCTTCTCCTGCCGAAAATATTAAGAATATAATTACTATGCTGACAAGCATCAATGTTACTAAAAATAAGGGTTTTTTCATTTTCATGATTAATTTTTTCTGAACTATTATTAAAAGGACAAAATTACAATTTATCAACAATTTAAGAACAATTTAATTTCTGTTAATCCAATTTCAGTAAATTTGCTATCCTTTTTTGATAAGTAATTCTGAAATTTAATTTTATAAAAATGTCTGAAAAAATATTGAACCATATAAAACCCGGAGTTGTTGCAGGAGATGATTTACAAAAAGTGCTTTCTATTGCTAAAGCCAACCGATTTGCAATCCCTGCGGTAAATGTTGTTGGAACCGATTCAATTAACGCAGTGATGGAAGCTGCTAAAGATGTAAACTCACCTGTTATTATTCAATTCTCAAATGGTGGCGGTGCATTTTATGCGGGAAAAGGCCTTTCAAATGAAAATGAAAAAGCAGCCATAGCCGGAACCATATCCGGCGCTTTACATGTCCATCATTTGGCTGAGTTATATGGAATCCCCGTTATTTTACATACGGATCACGCTGCCAGGAAATTGTTACCATGGATTGATGGATTACTGGATGCCGGTGAAGATTATTTTAATAAATATGGGAAACCATTATTCAGTTCTCATATGTTGGATCTTTCTGAAGAACCGATTGAGGAAAACATAGCAACATGTATAAAGTATCATGAAAGGATGAGTAAAATCGGGATGACACTTGAAATAGAACTCGGCGTTACCGGTGGTGAAGAGGATGGTATAGATAATACTGATATTGATAGTTCAAAATTATATACCCAGCCAGAAGAGGTTGCATATGCCTATGAAGAATTAAGTAAAATTTCAAACAGATTTACAGTTGCCGCTGCTTTCGGAAATGTACATGGTGTATACAAACCGGGCAATGTTAAATTGCAACCTGTTATTCTGAAAAATTCTCAGGACTTCATTCAAAATAAATTCAACACAGAGGAAAAGCCGGTTTACTTTGTATTTCATGGGGGATCAGGTTCATCACGCGAAGAGATAAGGGAAGCTATTTCTTATGGTGTAATCAAAATGAATATCGATACGGATACCCAATGGGCCATGTGGGATGGTGTTAGAAATTACGATGCTAAATACCACGATTATCTGCAAGGACAAATTGGTAATCCGGAAGGTGATGATAAACCGAACAAGAAGTATTATGATCCACGAAAGTGGTTGAGGGCAGGTGAAACAAGTATGATCGAAAGATTAAAAATTGCTTTTGAGGATTTGAATAATATAGATAGAAATTAAACTGATCTATTAAAGGGATGCCTGATAATAATAATTGTCGTATATTTACTTTTTTAAAACAAAAACAATAGAAAAACTTTAACTAATGTACTAATGTAAAAATTAATTTATTATGAAAAATTTATTACTTTCAACAAGCATTATTTTAATAACGGCATTTATAAATCTTTCATTTGCCGATGGGCTTGAAACATTTGCTAATTTCCCTGAAACAGGAAATTCCTATCAGGACGGAACTTTTGAAGGGCAAGACGGCTCTATCTGGGAATACTGGCAATGCCGGGGCGATCAGATAATAGATGACGAAACCCCTTGCCTTGGAAAAGACAGAACTCCAACTGCTGAAATTACTTCAGGAACTATTTCCGATGGATTTGGAACCATTAACTTTGATTACATGCAGGCCTTTTCAACAGGAGTTAACCTTGATGTGTATGTTAACGATATACTCATTGGTAATGTAACTTCATCCGGAGAACAAGGTATAGTTAAGAACTCGGGCGATATTGAAGTTGTTATTGATGGTGACGTTGTCATTACATTTATTCAGAATAATACAGGTTCAGGTCAGGTGAGTATTGATAATTTTGCTTATACAAGTTATGGCGGTGGAAACCCCGACCCCGAACCAAGCAATTATCCAACTGATTTTACAGCAACAAATGCCGGATTATCGGTGAATCTGGAATGGACAGATGCAGTAGGTACACAATTGCCATCAGCTTATATCATTATGGCAGGGATAAGCTCTTCATTGCCTGTTCCTGTTGACGGTACGCCTGTTCCAAATGATACCGACCTTTCGGATGGAAGCGGCGCTTTGAATGTGCCCTATGGCGAAGAAATGGCTGCATTCGATAATCTGGAAGGCAACACGACTTACTATTTTTCAATCTATCCATATACCAATAATGGATCGAATATAGATTTCAAAACAGATGGAACAGTGCCAACAGCAGAAACTACCACCTTAAATATATTGTTTTTAAATTCAGAAGATTTTGAGGATGGAACGCTGGGAACCTGGTGGCAATACAGTGTTGCAAGTGATCATGACTGGGTGAATGCTGAGTATTCTGGTAATAAGTTTGCAAATGCTAATGGTTATGGTGCGGATGAACCGAGTGATGACTGGCTTATCTCACCTCCCTTAAGTTTAGATGATTACACTAATGAAATTCTGACCTTTGAAACTGCAAAAAGTTATCTTGATGCAATTGAAGGCCTCGAAATAAAAATATCTGAAGATTATGCAGGCAGCGGTGATCCATATTCAACTAACTGGACTATATTATCTGCTACATTATCACCGGGAAATTTTGAGTGGACACCTTCAGGTGATGTAGATATTTCATCTTATAATGGTACAGATGTTTATATTGCATTTCATTATATGTCAACAGGAACAGGTCCTGATGAAACTACTCAATGGGAGGTTGACAATATATCTATCACAGGCGAAATAGAAGTAGGTACAGATGAGCAGATTTATGATGAAAATCATTTCAGGATTTACCCAAATCCGTCTACCGGAGTTTTATATTTCGAAAAACCGGAAAAAAGCTTCAATGTTGTTAATATTGTATCTCTAACCGGTAGCCTGATCAGGACTTACAATTTAAATGAATCATTTTCAAATGTGGAAATATCTGATCTTAGCAAAGGTTTATATTTTATTATGTTCCATGATGTGGAATCAGGTCAAACTATTTCTAAAAAATTGATATTAAGATAAAATCCTGATAATTTTAAAAAAGGATGTCTCAAAAGTCTTTTTTTAATCAATTGGTCATGTTGAGCTTGTCGAAACATATTTGATTACACTCAACTAACACATTTTGACAAGCTCAATGTGACCATGGTTTTTTGACTTTTGAGACATCCTTTTTTATTATTGTTCAATAATATATATTTATTTTACGTTTAAACACCAATCAAAAAATCACAAAAGCATATTATATAGACTTTTGAGCAAAATGAAATTATCTTATAGTACAGTTTATTTTCTTTTACTTGCAATATTTTATATATCCTCGTCATTTGGACAGGGAGATCCTCTTCTAAGAATTGAAATTGATACAAAGTCGGATGATGCCACTTATAAAATAGCTAACTGTGGTGATAATGGTTTTGTTATGTTTTACGAAACCACCATTACGCAGGATAACTATAAATTCTGGGTATACCTGTTTCACAATAAGTTTATGCAGGAAGTCTGGAAAAAAGATATTCCGGTTTATGACAATATGAAATACAGGCGTCAAATATTAAAAGGTGATTATCTGTATATTTTATACCACGATATAGACAAGAAAAAATCCGAATCCTATAATTATCAAATTCTTAAATTAAATATTGCCAAAGGGCGATACGAATTATTTAGCGGCAATATCCCTGATAATGCAAGATTTTCTGACTTTGAAATATTTGATAATCTAATTATTGGAGCGCTTGATCTGGATGATGATCAATCAGCCATATACAGTTTGAATATGACAAGCAGGGAAACAAAACCTGTTTTTGAAATGCAGATCGATAAATCAAAAATCAAAGGATTATATATAGATACACTTCATAATTCTTATTATGGAGTTTTTAATGTTCGCACTTCAAAATCGGAATACTATTTCCTGCTGAAAGAATTTGACAATAACGGTAATGATCTGAATTCAATCCTTATTTTACCGGATGCCAATAAAAAACTAAATTCAGGAAAATTAGTCACGATAAACGAAAATGAAAAACTTCTGGTTGGCACATATGACGTTGTTAAAGGAAGCAGTATTGATAAAAAAAATTATTTCGACAGTGAATCTTCAGGATTCTATT
>JAUVJI010000003.1 GCA_030596605.1 Bacteroidales bacterium | reverse complement strand
TGTTCACAACAAGGAGGAATGGAAAAAATATGAGGTTACACCTTTATATCAATTTATTCAAAAAGAGGGGATAAGGCTATGAAGTTCTCAAAAGAAGATTTAATTAAATACAGATTTGAAAAGGCCTGTGAAACTTTTTACGTACAATAAAAAGTCTGATAGAAGCTAATGATTCTTAAAACCTGGATACAAGCATTTCGATTGAGGACATTACCGCTGTCGCTTTCAAGTATAGCCTTAGGATGTTTTATTGCCTATTACGATGGAGCTATCAATTGGACAGTTTGTGTATTAGCTGCACTTACAACATTATTCCTGCAAATATTATCAAACCTTGCCAATGACTATGGTGATTCAAAACATGGTATCGACAGTGAACAAAGGGTAGGACCTGAACGTGCGGTTCAAAGCGGAAAGATCAAACCCAAAAGGATGAAAGGGGTGGTAATTACTTTTATGATTTTATCCTTGGTTAGTGGTTTATGGCTGGTATATGAAGGAACGAAAGGAATCCCTTTTACAACGGTATTAATATTTGTAATTGTGGGATTTGGAGCTATTGCTGCTGCTGTAAAATATACGATTGGTGAAAATCCGTATGGATATTCAGGATTTGGTGACCTTTTTGTCTTTTTGTTTTTCGGACTGGCAGGCGTCATCGGAACTTATTTTTTGAATACCCATACATTCAAATGGGAATTGTTACTTCCGGCTTCAGCCATGGGTTTTCTGAGTACAGGTGTGCTCAATTTGAATAATATGCGCGACCGGGTGAATGACCAGGTATCAGGCAAACATACACTGGTTGTAAAGATGGGTATTGAAAAAGCCAGGTGGTATCATTTATTTCTTTTACTGGGTTCTGTAGTGGCCGGATTGACCTATATGCTTCTTAACTACCATTCACCGTTTCAAATGCTTTTTCTGTTAACCATTCCAATGTTATGGATAAATGTTGCTGTGGTTTTCAAAAATACCATTCCTGAAGAGCTGGATCCATATATAAAAAAGCTCGCCATTACTAGTTTGTTTTTTTCATTGGCCTTTGGAATAGGATTATTATTTTAGCTTATGCTTAAGGCTGCCTTTAAAAAATATACCCTCAATTTTAAACGACCCAGTGGTACTTCCAGGGGAATTTTGACACAAAAAGATTCTTGGTTTATTTTTGTTTGGGATGAATTTGATCCTCTGATTAAAGGTATTGGAGAATGCGGACTATTAAAAGGATTGAGCATTGATGATAGACCGGATTATGGAAAAAAGATCATTGAAGTTTGCAACAATATTCAAAATCATCAGAAATATATAGACAAAGGATTGAAGGGTTTTCCCTCCATTCGTTTTGGGCTGGAAATGGCTTTAAAAGATTTACATTCTAAAGGAAGAAAGATTCTGTATGATTCGTCATTTACAGAGGGAAAAGATGCAATTGAAATTAATGGCCTTGTCTGGATGGGGAATTTTGATTTTATGAAAAAGCAAATTATAGAAAAGATAACATCTGGATTTAAATGTATAAAATTTAAAATAGGGGCCATTGATTTTAATAAAGAACTGGAACTTCTAAATAATATTAGAAAAGAGTTTTCAATAAACGATATTGAAATACGTGTAGATGCAAACGGAGCCTTTTTACCAGAAGAAGCAATGGATAAATTAAATTGCCTTTCTGCTTATGATCTTCATTCTATTGAACAACCTATAAAACAAGGTCAATGGGAGAAAATGGCTGAACTTTGTAAAAAAACACCGTTGCCTATAGCTTTGGATGAAGAATTAATTGGGATAAGTGAGATTCCTCAGAAAACTAAAATGATTGAAAGTATCAAGCCTCAATATATCATACTCAAACCAAGCTTAGTAGGTGGATTTAAAGCATCGGAAGAGTGGATTGAATTAGCAGAACAAAATAAAATTGGATGGTGGGTAACCTCTGCTCTTGAATCTAATATTGGCCTGAATGCCATTGCCCAATGGACTTATACATTAATGAATAAAATGCCCCAAGGACTAGGAACCGGCCAGCTTTACACCAATAATTTTGGCTCACCTTTGAATATTGTAAAAGGAAAATTATATTTTGATCCGTCCAAAGGCTGGGATTTAAACAATTTGATTTGAAAAGTACCCATCCATATAAAAGTTTAACTATTTCAGGAAAGTTATATTCTGAAAATGGGCTTATGGATTTTGTCAACCAACAATTTTCCAGAAATTCAGTTTCATCCTGGCAAAGAATTTTATATGAGTTTATTTCGGAATGGTTATCTGATTCTCCAAACATAAAAGTTAAAACATCGGGTTCAACAGGAAATGCAAAATGGATTGGAGTTGAAAAAGAAAAAATGGTAAAGAGTGCACAGCTGACCGGTCAATTTTTCGATCTTAAAAAAAATGACAACGCTTTATTGTGTCTTCCGGTTGATTTTATTGCAGGAAAAATGATGGTAGTCCGGGCATTTGTTTTAGGATTGAATTTGATCCCTGTTGAGCCATCAGGAAATCCTATTAATAGTTTGAATGAACCACTTGATTTTGCTGCCATGACCCCCATGCAGGTTTATTCAATTTTGAAAGAAAAAAATGGAATTGATAAATTGAACCAAATCAAAAATCTTATTATTGGGGGAGGTGAAATCAGTAACCAATTGTTGAATGAAATAAGAAAACTGCACAATAATACCTATCATACCTATGGAATGACTGAAACCCTGACCCATGTTGCACTTAAAAAGTTGAATGGAAAGAAGCCTGACTTATATTTCAAAGCATTACCCGGAATCAAATTTAAAAAAGACAAGAGGAATTGCTTGGTAGTTATAGCTTCTCATCTTTCTGACCAGGATTTTATTACCAATGATGTTGTTGATTTAAAAGATAACAAAACATTTGATTTTATTGGAAGGTATGATAATGTAATCAACAGTGGAGGGCTAAAAGTTTTCCCCGAATCAATAGAACAAAAACTTCAACCATTTATAACTGATCGTTTTATTATTGGAGGTTTACCAGATGAAAAGCTTGGACAGAAAGTCGTATTGGTTATTGAGCAAGAAAGACAATCAGATGTTGATTTTAAGGAAGTCTTTAAAGAATTAAGCCTGTCAAAACCTGAAATACCAAAAGAGGTTTATTTATTAGATTCATTCCCTGAAACTGAAAGTGGAAAAATCGTGCGCCAACTGGTATTGCAAAGGGTTTTAGAAAAGACGCTTACTGATTAACAGATATCAATTAACCATTAACCTAAATCTCTTTTTATATCTTTGCAAATCATTTAATTTAAATCGAATTTTATGCATATCAACAATTACTGTGTTATTATGGCCGGTGGCATCGGAGCCAGATTCTGGCCCATGAGCAAAACCTCCCGGCCAAAACAGTTTATTGATGTTCTTGGAACCGGCAAAACATTGATCCAGCAAACCTTTGATCGGTTTCTGACAATCTGTCCAAAGGAAAACATTTATATTGTTACAAACGGAATCTATAAAGATATTATATTGGATCAGCTTCCCGGGATAAAGGAAGATCAGATCCTTTGTGAACCCATGCGACGCAATACAGCTCCGGCCATTGCTTATGCAGCTTATAAGATTAATGATATGAATCCTGATGCCAATTTGGTTGTAGCACCCTCAGATCACATAATTTTAAAGGAAGGTGTTTTTACCGATGTGATATTGTCTGCATTAGAAGCTGTCTCAAACAATGATTGGTTATTAACTCTGGGGATTACACCATCCAGGCCGGATACGGGATACGGCTATATTCAATTTTGTAATGATAAGCCTTATTCAAAGGATGAACGACTTAGAAAGGTTAAAACATTCACAGAAAAACCAAATTTAGAATTGGCTAAAACTTTTTTAGAAAGCGGTGATTTCCTCTGGAATTCAGGAATATTTATCTGGTCATTAAAAAGTATATTGACTGCATTTGATCAGCATTTAGATGAAGTTGGAAATTTATTTATGGAAGGGGCAGGAAAATACGGCACTGATAAAGAGCAGGAGTTTATAAACCGAACTTTTTCTGTTTGTAGGAATATATCCATTGATTATGGTGTAATGGAAAAAGCTGATAATGTTTATGTTCTTGCTTCTGATTTTGGATGGTCCGATCTGGGGACCTGGGGTTCTTTATTTGATATCAGGCAAAAAGATGAAAACAACAATGCTATAGTTGGTAAAAATGTAATGGCATTTAATTCAAAAGAATGCATTGTAAATATGCCTGAAGACAAATTGGTTGTATTACAGGGACTTAACGATTATATTGTAGTTGAAGATGAAGGTGTATTGTTGATTTGTAAAAAAGAAGATGAACAAAATATTCGTGATATTGTAAATGCAGTGAAGATTGAAAAGGGAGAAAAGTTTGTTTAGATAGACAATGCGAAAAGAATGAAATGAGAAAATGCTAAAATATGGCTGATTTTTTCAGCAATAGAAACTTTTAAGCATTTTATCATTAAATTAAAATAGTAAAATTATGAAATTAAGAATTTTAAGTTTTTTGGTATTAATTATTGGATTTCAACCAATAGCAAAATCTGATGAAGGAATGTGGTTGCCGATTTTTATTGAGCGCCTGAATTATGTTGATATGCAAAAAATGGGTCTGCAATTAACGGCAGAGGAAATTTACAGCATTAATAATTCAAGTTTAAAAGACGCAATTGCTATTTTCGGAAGAGGATGTACAAGTGAAATTATATCCGACCAGGGATTACTCTTAACCAACCATCATTGTGGATATGGCCGTATTCAGGCTCATTCTTCACTTGAGCATGACTACCTTTCCGATGGTTTTTGGGCAGAGAATTTTGAAGATGAATTGCCAAATCCCGGACTGAATACAAGATTTCTAATACGAATTGAAGATGTGACTGAAAAGATGCTTGCTGAGGTGACATTAGATATGACTGAAGAAGAAAGAGCAGAAAACATTAAAACTGTCGCTGATGAAATTGAGAAAGAAGCTAAAGGAGAAACACATTATAAGTGCTCTGTTCGTAGCTTTTTTGAGGGGAATGAATATTACCTTTTTGTTTATGAAGTTTTTAAGGATGTTCGACTGGTTGGTGCGCCACCTTCATCAATAGGTAAATTTGGGGCTGATACAGATAACTGGATGTGGCCTCGTCATACCGGCGACTTTTCCATGTTTAGGGTTTATACAGATAAAGATGGTAATCCTGCTGAATATTCTGAAGATAATATTCCAATGAAACCCAAGTATCATTTGCCTGTTTCTTTGGCTGGAGTAAAAAAGAATGATTTTTCAATGATATTGGGTTATCCTGGCGGAACCGATCGTTATATGACATCCTATGGTGTAAAAATGATATTGGATATTTTTAGTCCTGCGTTTATTGCAATCCGTGATAAAAAATTAAATGTTATGATGGAGGATATGCAGTCCGATCCAGAGATCAGAATAAAATATGCTACAAAATATGCCCGTTTGGCCAACTATTGGAAATACTACATTGGTCAGTCTAAAGGCCTTAAGAAATTGAAAGTTTATGATAAAAAACTGAAACTGGAGGAAGATTTTACATATTGGGTCAATGCTGATCAATCACGAAAAGATAAATACGGTGAAGCATTGAATTATATTGCTGAAGCATATAAAAAATTGTCAGATTTACAAGTGGCTGGCATATATCAAAGAGAGGCCATTACAAGGGGAAGTGAGATTTTGGGATTGGCTGATCGATTTACTGATTTAAGGGATGAATTAATCAATAAAGATGCAGATCAGGAAAATATTGATCAAATCATAGAAGGAATTAAAGGACGACTGGACGCGTATTTTAAAGATTACAATGTTTCAACAGATCAGAAAATGTTGGCTGCCGTACTCGAAATGTACGCTAAAAATGTACCTGAATATCAACAACCTGATTATTTTAAAAAATTAGCATCTAAATACAAAGGAAATTTTACATCATATTCAGAAGATATTTTTGTCAAATCAAATTTTGTTAGCCGCGAAAAAGTTGATGCAATATTGGATAATCCATCAGCAAAAACCATCGAAAAAGATCCTGCATTTAAAATAATTGCAGCATTTAATGATTTTTATGAACCAACTGTCGAAGATCCTATGGCGGAAGCAAATTCTTTGCTTGACAAGGGAAATAGGTTGTTTGTTGCCGGATTAAGAGAGATGAATCCGGATAAAAAATTCTACCCCGATGCCAATTTTACCATGCGATTAACTTACGGTCGTGTACTTGATTATTATCCCGAAGATGCTGTGCATTTTAATTATTATACTACGCTGAAGGGAGTAATGGAAAAAGAAGATCCTGATAACTGGGAGTTTGTTGTGCCTGAAAAGCTGAAAGAATTATATCAAAACAAGGATTATGGAAAATATGGTGAAGGCGATGTAATGAAACTTTGTTTTCTGACAGATCATGATATCACAGGTGGAAATTCAGGCAGCCCGGTTATCAATGGAAATGGCGAATTGATTGGTTTGGCTTTTGACGGGAACTGGGAAGCTATGAGCGGTGATATTGCCTTTGAACCGGAATTACAACGCACCATTAATGTTGATATACGTTATGTGCTGTTTATCATTGATAAATTTGCAGGAGCCAAAAGACTAGTTGATGAAATGACCATAGTTGCTGCAAAAAGACCGATTCCTGAAAAAGAAATAATTGAAAAGACAGAAAAAGAAATTTCGGTAGAAAATTAAAAGTAGCATGTTTAATAAGATCTCCAAAATTTTGGAACTCTTTTACTTGTAAAACCTTTGTGAATTACGGTTCGTTAATTTTATTTTCCTGTAAAATTGATTGCAAATATAAACTATGATCCACATGATCAATAAATGATCTTGGCTTATATTGGGGTAATCCAGGACTGATCACTGTTGGATCTTCATACCGATCTTTCATTAAATATACAAATCCTAAATCGATAATGGCGTATATTGAATCAGATTCAGAAGAGGGATTTTGAATAATGTTTTCATACCAATTAATGGCATTTGTCCATTTTCCCAATTTCACGTCACAGCGGTTAGCAAAAAATTCCCCGGTCTTTTTAAGTTCAGGGTTTCCCTGAACAATACCATCTGTTGTATAGTAATGCTTTAGGAATATATAATTATTGGTTGAAGATTTCTCAACTACAAATAGTTCTTTTATAGCAGCTGAAGCAAATTTTGAATTTGGATATAGTCTGATAAGGTTTCTGAATTCCGCCTTTGCAAGGATATATTTCTTTTGAGTTATCAACTCTCTTCCATTTAGATACATTGAAGTTGCTTCATCAATTTCTTCTTCTTTATCTCCAAGGTTAAAGACAGGTAGGTAAATATATTCATCCGGAGGATAAAAATCAACATGGGGATCAAAATTTCCGTTCCAATAATTATATCTTACATCTTTGGTAACACCGGTAGAGTTCACACAATAAATAAGTTCGTAAATCGAATTATCACTATCAACAAAAGCATTCCAACTCATAATAACCGGGAAACTGCTTTCATCAGTATAAAGTTCGTACCTGTCGTTGTCCATGATCCGTTGTGTTTGATTAACTGATAGCGCGTTACGGTTACCTTCCAAAATCAAATTGCAATTATTATTAAATGCCAGCCCTGACCAACCGTTGTTGTGAATATTATTTCCTGAGATGTCTGCACGTGATAAGTAAAATACCAACCCTCTTTTATTCTGGTTAAAAACATCATTGTCTGTAATTTGATGTATGGAATCCCCCCATCCGGTATAGTTCATGGAAATACCATAATCATTGCTTTGCAGGATGTTTTCCGAGATGTCAAAACTTCCATAATAATGGATATTCAAAGGAATGTTCCAGTTAAGGAAAGGGCAAATTCCATCAAAGGTGCAATTATTAACTTTTACAAAGTATGAATCCTGTTCGGATCCTAATAACCATGCGCTGCTTTTGTAAAAGTTTGATCCTTCAATTTTTAAATTCTTAGAAGAATGATATTGAAAAACTTTGTCAAATCCGCAGTTAATAATCTCAACGTTACATTTATAAGAGTTTAACAGGCAGGAATTGAAGCGGCACATATTTAATTCTAAGTTACCCAAAGCAGGAGCAGCATATAAATCTACCTTAACAAATTCTACTTGGTCTCCTATTATAATTTTGTCTCCTTGGAATTCCACATATGCCGAGTTAAATGCTTCATTATTATTTATAACAACTGTCTTGTTGCCAAGTTGTAAGTTGCTTTTTTCCTCACAGTAAATATATGCATAACCATTTGAATTTCGGTTTAAATTCCTGTGAAGAAATATTTGGCTGTTTTCATTTAACGCTAATGTAACATCCTTTGCAATAATTAGTTTGTCAGCAATAATATAGTTTCTGGCAGGAATTATTTGCGACTGGTCAATCTGTCCGCTTAAACCTGCAAGGGTTACAATATCTTCTGTAAAAGGAAAAAGGTTCATCGCGCCTGGAGATTCAGAGCCCTGATTTGAATGGTATTGGTTAAAATAAAATCCATTGTTACACCATGAGTCCATATTACTTGCATAAGAAAAAGTTTCCGCCATTTGCAGGAATCCATCTTTATTAGTATCAGGTACGTAATCTTCGGGGTGGGTATTAAAACCAGTTATTGTCCTAAAGGGAAACGTCCCTGTAACAATCCATTCTTTCCATGGTTCATTTAGCTTGGGATTGGGATATGATCCCCTGGCAGAAGAGACCCAGTAAAAAACAAATTCAGTATAATTTCCACCTGTAATCCATAATTCTTTGTGTGAAAGATCAGATGATCCTGTATTGTGAAAAACATATCTGTTTTTACACTTAGCATTTGATCCTTGAAATTTATCGGCCATCTGTGATGCATAATTTACAGCAAGCATAATTGTCATTTGCGAGCATTCAATATCATCAACAATTTGTGCTGTAGCATCAATTTCCTGGGTTTGAATATAAGCCTCTCTACGTCTTACACTCCAAAGTCCTACCATTGTTTTGGAAAGGGCTTTTGAAACCGGAGTACCGGTAAAAAATATTGCTAACTGGTCTCCCGGCTCCAGTTGCGGAACTTCAGGATCATTACTTAACTGCCCGGATAAATTTTTAAGTGTTTTTAATACCCTGTTCCAGGTAGCATCATACTTTATATCATTAGAGGGAACGTCATTTCCATCCAGATCATTTCCATTCGGCAGGGAACTTGATCCATTCCAATTATAATGAACAAAAATATTTTGCTTGTTATAATTGTACTCACTGATTAAAGTGTTATAAATAAGGGAAACATCATTCCAGTAAGTTTGCTCATCTAGTGCACAAACGATCATCGCATAATTATAGTTACTCATTATGCCGGTAGATGGTGTATTTGAAACGTTTCCCGGTAAATCAGGAGGTGTTGGCCTTGGTGCAGCAGATATTAATTTAAAATCTGTTTTTAGTCTGGAAGGAAAAACTTTTTCACTGTAGGTGGTTAACTCACCATTTTCAGAGCTGACAAAAATAATTCTACAATCGTGATACCAGCCTGAAAAGGGATTTTCGTCTATAAAGAAAACCCAGTTCCCGGAGTAGGGGCATTTAATTCTTTTTCTGTCAATCAATTTTACATAACTATTTTTTTTATATTCTTCATTTGCTACATAAATATCAACTATTGCTGAGTTAGCATGAGTAATTGTCAAAATTTTAATAATTGCCTGTTCTTTTGTTATATTGGCAAATACAGAGTTAGCAATGCATATAATTATTGCAGTAATAGCTGGTGTTATAAACCATTTTAAATAGATGTTTCGCATATTTGTGGTTGTAGGATAAGAATTAATTACTCAAAAGTAATTAAAATTCGTTGTACAACCTCAATAATATCTACCAGATTTAAATCATGCTATTAAATGAAGGCTGTTGCAGATTTTTACAATTTTTCCGGCAGGTATCTTTTTGGAATAACTTTGAACCTTCAATTTTTAACTTTCAACTAAACCCCTACCAGTCGTCGTCATTCTTTTCAACCTTGGGTTTCATGCCTTCTTTGAGGCTTATAATCCAGGTTTGAACAAATTTGTCCAGTTGTTTCAGGTAACTTTTTGATTGTGGATTGTTTTCGTTAAGCCACTTTTCTGTTGGTATTTTCGAGGATTGCCGAAGAACAAACTCTGTAAGGGTATATCTGTACCTTCCTTCTTTAAATTCGAGCAAGAACCGGTATTGGACAACTCCGGCATCGGTTTGGAGGCCTTCTTCGTTTGTATCTTTTATCTTAAACCGGTGAAGTCCTTTAATAATTCCACTTTGTGGGTCACGAACTTTTGTAACATCAACAGGATTCTTATAAAATTCATTTATCCAGCCAATAGCCCGGTTAAAATAATCCTCCTTGTTGCCCTCTTCTTGTACAACTTCCTTGTAAGTTATTAGTCCGGTTTCTTCATCAACCGGGTATTTTGAGTTTAAATCTTGAGCCATTAATTGAGGAGAAAATAAACCTAATAAAAGACTAATTGCAAATATTATTAAACCGAATTTCATAATTATTAGTTTGTTTTATAACGGATAATTTTTATAAATCTTACCTGCAAAAATAAAAAAACCCTGACGAAGTGAACTTGTCAGGGTTTAATCTATTAGGATGATATATCATTATTAATACATTCCACCCATTCCTCCCGGAGGCATAGGTGGTGCTGCCGGAGGATTTTCCTCTTTATGTTCAGCTACAACACATTCGGTAGTCAGTAACATACCGGCAATAGAGGCTGCATTTTCCAATGCAACACGAGCAACTTTTGTTGGGTCAACTACACCTACTTTGAATAGATTTTCATACACATCTGTCCTGGCATTATATCCAAAATCGCCTTTTCCTTCTTTTACCTTCTGAACAACAACAGAGCCTTCTAAACCTGCATTTTCAACTATCTGACGAATTGGTTCTTCAAGTGCTCTTTTTATAATAGTCGTTCCTGTTTCTTCGTCTTCGTTTTCACATTTTATGTTTTTAATAGAATCAATAGCCCTGAGATAAGCTACACCGCCACCTGGCACAATACCTTCTTCAATCGCAGCTCTTGTTGCATTTAATGCATCATCAAAACGGTATTTTCTTTCTTTCATTTCAATTTCACTTGCAGCGCCCACATAAATTACAGCAACACCACCGGCTAATTTAGCCAATCTTTCCTGTAATTTTTCTTTATCATAGTCTGAAGTTGTTGTTTCAATTTGAGCTTTTATCTGGCTGATTCTGCCCTGAATATCTTCTTTTTTTCCTTTACCACTTACAATGGTTGTATTGTCTTTGTCTATGCTGATTTTTTCTGCTTCTCCAAGATTGTCCAAAGAAGTATCTTCCAGTTTATATCCTTTCTCTTCAGAAATAACTGTTCCTCCGGTAAGAATGGCAATATCTTCCAGCATCTCTTTCCTTCTGTCACCAAAACCAGGAGCTTTAACAGCAACCACTTTTAATCCACCACGTAATTTATTTACTACTAATGTTGCCAATGCTTCTGTTTCAACATCTTCAGCAACAATCAATAGCGGACGTCCTGACTGAGCAATTTTTTCAAGAATTGGAAGTAAGTCCTTCATCACAGATATTTTCTTATCATGAATAAGGATATAAGGGCTTTCATAAACGGCCTCCATTTTTTCTGTATCAGTTACAAAATATGGAGAAATATAGCCTCTGTCGAATTGCATTCCTTCAACAACATCCACATAGGTTTCAATTCCTTTTGCTTCTTCAATGGTTATTACACCATCTTTTTTAACTTTGCTCATTGCTGCGGCAATCTGCTTACCAATGCTCTTTTCGTTATTAGCTGCAACAGTTGCAACTTGCTCAACTTTTTCGCCACTGTCATTAATTTGTTTGGTTTGAGCTTTTAAAGATTCAATCACCTTTACGACAGCTTTGTCAATACCACGCTTCAAATCCATGGGATTAGCGCCAGCAGTAACGTTTTTTAATCCGGTTGTAACAATTGCCTGTGCAAGTACGGTAGCTGTTGTAGTTCCGTCACCGGCAATATCATTGGTTTTGGATGCAACATCTTTTACCATTTGAGCACCCATATTCTCAATCGCATCTTCCAGTTCAATTTCCTTAGCTACGGTAACACCATCTTTGGTAATACTTGGTGAACCAAAAGATTTGTCTAATATCACGTTACGACCCTTGGGGCCTAATGTAACTTTAACTGCATTTGATAATGCATCAACACCGGCTTTTAATGCCTCTCTTGCTTTTAAATCGAAAATAATGTCTTTTGCCATTTTTATTTGTTTTTTTAAGTTAAATACAGAATAATAATTTAAATAATTGCATAAATGTCTGATTCTTTCATGATCAGATAATCTTTACCCTCATAGGTAATTTCAGTTCCGGAATATTTTCCATAAAGAATAGCATCACCAACCTTTACAGTCATTTTTTGATCTTCCGTTCCGGGTCCAACGGCTACGATTACCCCTTTTTGTGGTTTTTCTTTTGCTGTATCAGGAATGATAATACCTCCTGCTGTTTTTTCCTCAGCTGAAGCAGGTTCAATTATTACGCGATCAGCCAATGGTTTAATTTTAATTTTTGCCATAATATTGTGGTTTTAAATTTATTTGTACAATTATCTATTTTGTAAGATCGCCTCTGACATAATTTGTGCCAAATTATTTTTCAATTACAAGGATGATTTTTTGAAAGCAGCTATTACTTTTATGAGGATTACAGGAAAAAATTAGAAACGGTTGTGAATAAAGGGTTATGTGAGGATTAACATTAATCTTAAACCGATCAGATTAAAAATGAGGTTCTAATTGTGTTAAATAAAAAAATGTCAGAACGTAGTGACATTCTGACATTTTTACTTAATAAATTATATTTTTCTATTATTCTTCCGGAGTTTGGTCATCACCCGGAGGAGGTGCAAAATTTTCAATTGGCTGACTTTCCGGTAAATCCTGAAATAATTCTTGCAACTCACTGTCTCCTGCCTGCACATTTGTACCACGAGGTATAATAAAGATTGAAAACAGGCTGAAAGCTAAAAGGGCAATGGCCAGTGTCCAGGTTGACTTTTCAAGAAAGTCAGCTGTTTTTCTAACGCCCATAAATTGGTTGGAAGATGAAAAATTGGAGGCCAGTCCACCACCCTTCGAACTTTGAACCAGTACGATCAAAGTCAATAAAATACAAATTACTATAATTAATATTGCTATTACTGTATACATTCTGTTATTCTTTTATATTCGTAATCAGTTTATTTGATCTCCTTCCGGATTTTTTCAATTTGGGCTGCAAAATAACTGCTTTTTTCCGGATTTTCCAAACTTAATTTTTTGTATATTTTAAAGGCCTTAGAAAGGTTACCCTGGCTATAATATATCTCTGCAAGTGTCTCTGAAACAACAGTGTCGTTGTCAATCAGGCTTTGTTTGGCAAAGTCAACCGGATCAAAAAAAGAAGATTTGGATACAGGTGCAATTTTAGGCTCTTCCCGAATGAATTTATCAATGAGCTTATTTTTAGTCAATTTATTTGATTCCTTTTCCGGCAAAACCTCAAGGTGGTCGAAACTGTATTCACTAACAGAACTTGAAAAGGTTAGTTTTTCATTGATTTCTGATTCGGGAGAGCTGTAAACCTGATCAAGCAAGGAAGTTAACTTATCAATTAGATTATTTAGTTCTTCCGTTTCTTGATTGGATAATTCTCCGGAAGATTTTATTTGTATCAAATTAACTTCCTGTGTCAAAAGGTTGATCAATTCGGAAATGTCTGTTTTGTCAGCTTCAATCTGTTTTTCAGTTACGTAAGACTTTGCTTCAGATAAGATTTTTGTTGTTGGTTTTTTGGGATGTATATCAGGCTGATCTATTTCACGAATAGAATTTACCAATCGTTTTAATATTTTTCTGTCGGAAGCATAAGCTGAAGCAATTTTTAACTGATCATTAAATTTGATATGATTCTCTTTGTAAAGATTTAGTGCAAACAAAATATCAGCAGTTTGGCAATAAGGGTATTCCTTTACAAGCTCATCAAGCTTTACAGCAGATTCCTCGTTTAATTTTTCAGGTGATTTGATATAACTGATAAATTGTTGACGATTCATGTTCAGATTCCATTTATCATATATTACCAATTCACAACAGCTTTGTTAAAGACATCTTCTATTAACATCACATTTATTTCTTCAATCAGTCCTTCCTGTATATCGTTCAGATTATCACTGCTCGAATAATCGGCATACCTTGAAAAGGATGATTCAAAACTCATATTTTCTTCAAAGGTATTTGTATAAGTTACCTCAATGGTAATGGTAAGCCTGTTTAATGCTGCTTGGTCATCTCCCTGAATTGCTACTGGTGATGTCCGGTATCGTGTAATAGATCCTTCCAAAATAAGGTCGCCTCCCTCATTAACCAAATCCAGACTTGTTTCAGAAGTGAACTTGTCCCTCATCCCATCAGTTAATTTTTGGCTAAGTGTGGGCGCTACAAGAGAAGCATTATTTGGAAAATACATGATGTTGATCGTTTTTACATCAGGTGGAATAGAAGCCCCCGTAAACGAATAGTTCATTTTACATCCATGTAAAAATATAATGACCATGGTTAAGGACAGTATTTTAATGTGTTTAATAATCATCTTCTGAACTAACCGAATAGATTAAATGATATGGTGTTCCTTAATTTTTCGATAAAGTGTACGTTCTGATATTCCCAGCTCCCTGGCTGCATTTTTTCGTTTACCATTATGTTTGGTCAGCGCTTTTCTTATAAGGTCAACCTCTTTCTCCTGTATTGAAAGAGATTCCTCAATCACCTCTGATTCCTGTATGGGTTCATCAATGTGGACATCCTGAGGATAATGGATATGAATGTCATCTGCTTGTTCTTCAGTTGACTCAATATTTTGATAAAGTTTTTTTATCAATTGAGCATTGTTTTGCTGAATGTCTTTGGTGGCATCTTCATTTTGAAGTATTTCACCAACCACCCCCTTTAGATCGTTAATGTCTTTTTTCATATCGAACAATACCTTGTAAAGCAAGTCACGCTCCGATATTTCTTTTCTTTCTTCATCTCGACGATATAAGACCGGAAGATCCCTGTTATGACTTCGTGGAAGATATTTTGAAAGTGTCTGGGCATTTATTTCCCTGGTTTTCTCAATTATTGATATTTGTTCTGTAATATTTTTTAATTGTCTGACATTTCCCTGCCATCTGTAATTAACAAGAATTTTAATGGCCCCTTGGTCAAGTTGAAGAGCCGGCATCCTGTATTTTTCAGCAAAATCAGTGGCAAATTTTCTGAAAAGAAGGTGAATGTCTTCTTTTCTTTCTTTTAGTGCCGGCACTATTATAGGAACCGTATTTAAGCGATAGTAAAGATCTTCCCTGAACTTTCCATTACTAATTGCCTCAAGAATATCCATATTGGTTGCTGCTACTACTCTTACATCGGTTTTAATTACTTTAGAAGAACCTACTTTCAGAAATTCTCCTGATTCCAAAACACGAAGTAACCTTACTTGAGTTGACAGCGGGAGTTCAGCTATTTCATCCAAAAAAATGGTACCTGTGTTTACAACTTCAAAGTATCCTTTTCTTGCATCATGGGCGCCGGTGAAAGATCCTTTCTCATGTCCGAATAATTCTGAATCAATTGTCCCTTCAGGGATAGCGCCACAGTTTACAGCAATATATGGTCCATGCTTTCTTGAACTAAGCTGGTGTATGATTTTTGGAAACGCTTCTTTTCCAACCCCACTTGCCCCTGTAATCAATACTGTAAGGTCAGTGGGGGCCACCTGTCGTGCAATATCAATCGCCCTGTCTAATAAAGGAGAAGTTCCTATAATACCAAACCGTAGTTTTATCGCCTGAACATCCATGTATCAAATTGTCAGTTATAATGCAAAATTACTCAAAAAAACTGCAAAAATGTCTTATTTATTGTTAAAACAGTAATGATTTTAAATGGTATCTATTCGTCTGACCACTGCCAGTGCGCCTGCCTTATGCACAGTGGTCGGACGAATATTCAATTCATGAAAAAGTTGTAATTTTAACTTCAATATAATTTGCAAGACGATGAAGTCTTTTCTCCTTTCAATATTATTGGTTCTGTTGTTTTCAATTCAAAACCTCTCCGCCTGGACATCCTCCAATGAAGGGGTGTGCTATACGATGGATACGCTTTGCCTGTTAAGCGATGATATAAACTATAATACGGTTGACCAAATGTATGAAGTGGATTGCGATATTACCATTTTGGAAAATGACACATTAAGGATTTTACCAGGTGAAACTGTTTTGTTTATTAGTTATATATCGCCTTATACAATAAAACGGGGGATGATAATTTACGGATGTATTTTAGCTGCTGGTACTGTCGAAGAACCCATTCATTTAGGTGATCCTGAAGCAACCTTTACTGCTGGCAGCGGACATTGGTGGAATGGAATTGAATTTATTAATGCTTCGAAAAATGGAGAAAGTATTCTTAAATATTGCACTATACGAGCAGCAACACATATTGACGATGACAAAGAAACAGCTATTTTTTGTGAGAATGCTTCACCAATTATTGATCATTGTACAATTATGTATATGGGTACAAATGCTGAAGAAGGAGGATGTTCTGCTATTGGAATAAAAGGCCAAAGCTACCCAATAGTGAGTTATTGCACATTTAAGAATTTTTTCAGGGGAATAGCAATATGGTGTAACGTTTGGTCATTTTTTCAGGATACTGAAAATTACCCTTCCCCTTTAGTTTTTGGGTGTAATATATTAAATAGTGTTGGAGGTTTTTTCGGTGGACCTTGTGATTATGACATAGTTGTCCTATTTGGGGGCTTTTTAGATAATTGTTATTTGGGAGTAGGTTCAATTTTTGCAGATACTACATTAGGATTTCCAATTGATACCATTGGTGATGAAATATGCAACACTATATCTACTTTTGAGTTTGAACAAAAGTTTTACATGATTGATGGTGTAGTGAATCCGCGTGGAGATACTTTACTTACCGGAATAAATGAAGAAGAAACTGATATTTTACCCACAACCTCACAACACCTTTTTTTAAATAACTGTTATCCCAATCCATTCGAAAATTTTACAACGATTGAATTTGAGCTGAAGAAAGCTATTTCAACAATGTCGATGGTTGTAATTGATTCCAAAGGTAACAGGGTAAAGACATTAATCAATAATCAGTCTTTTGTTTCCGGGAAATACGATATTAAATGGTACGGTGATGATGATGCCGGACAAAAAGTACCCAATGGGATTTACTTTTATAAATTGGTTTCTGGCAATAGCCTTTTGGTTAAAAAAGCTATTGTAGTCAAATAATCCTTATTCGTCTGACCACTGCCTGAACGCTTGCCTTACGCGCAGTGGTCGGACGAATATCAGTAATCTATTTATTATTCTTTATCTCCTTTTTAATCCGCTGAATATGTCCGCGTCCCAATGCTTTTACTTCACAACCTAATTCAAAATACTTTCTGATCTTGTCATCGGACAAAATTCCAAATGCATCAACAATAGCTATAGGTCCACCGGCCCATTTTACGATATCTTCAGGTTTCAACTCCAGGTATTGCTTATGTGGAACGGCAAGGATCAATGCTTCAACGCCTTTAAGCGCTTTTGGCAGGTCTTTTTCAACCACAGTTTCTGTTAACTGATCCTGGTTACGGAAGAATCTCGCCCAGGATTCTTCCGGGCTTTCATCTTGTGTTTCGAATTCATACCAATGATCAACATAAGGATCATGAACTCTCATATCCGCTCCCATTTCAGTTAATTTTCGAACCACCAATTCGCTTCCGCTGTAACGTGTATCACCCACATCCTGCCGATAGCTTGCTCCGGCAATAAGAACTTCGGAACCGGCAATGTATCTTCCCATATTTCTAAGGGCATCCCGTGTTAGTTCAGCAACATGCAAACCCCTGGTGTCATTTATATCTATTGCAGTTGGGGTAATTTTAAATACTTCATCACCATCTTCAAATCCCAGTATATGACGATACGCCCAATATCCCAAACCACCGTCTTTTGGCAAACAATAACCACCGATGCCGGGTCCCGGGAAAATCATATTGCTGTGTGTCGGGCGCATTTTTATTGCATTCATCACTTTGATCAGGTCAACACCATTGCGCTCGGAAAAGAGGCTCCATTCGTTCAAGAATGCAAGGGTAGTTGCACGGTATGAGTTTTCAACGATCTTGGTTGTTTCCGACTCAATTGGCCTGTCCATAACTGTCAGTGGGAATTCCTTGGTATTCAATACTTCGTGCAGAAATTTTTCCACCTTATCCCTTGCTTCTTTGTCACATCCTGAGCAAACGCGCCAGAAATCACGGATAGAGGAAACATATTCCTTACCCGGCATAACGCGCTCAAAACTATGTGAAAGTAATGGTGTTTCTTTCAGTCCCCGATTTGCAAATGCTTTTTTCAGAATTGGCCATGCTACAAATTCAGTGGTACCGGGAGCAACTGTGGTTTCAATTAAAACCAATGCGTGAGGGGGAATGGTTTCACCTATTGTTCTCATGGATGCTTCCAGTGCTGCCATGTCGGTTTCGCCTGTCCGCATATCTCCAAGGTCTTGCTTGGCATAATCACATTGAACATCTACTACTACTACATCAGCCAGTTTTAAACAATCACTGTTGAAAGTAGCGACAAATGTTTTCGCTTCTGTGGTAGTTCTTGTGATCAGTTCATCAACTTCAGGATCTTCAGCTTTCACCGGGGATTCGCCACGATTTACCAGCGGTATTTTCCAAAAACTTCTGACACTTGGACGTTGATATCCAATAACGAATTTTGAATAATTTCCATTTTCATCTTTTGTGTCAGCTACTATTGCAGCCATTACAACACCAACAAACCCCAGTCCCATAACAACGACTATCTCTTTACCCTCTGCCCTGGCTTCTTTTGCCAGTTTCTCCATCCTGAGATATTCTCCATCGTATTCTTCTTTAAAAGGGAGTGGAAATGATTCTCCCTGAGGAGTTACAGCAAACTGTCTGTCTTTACTTTCCATAATCTATAAATTTTATATGTTCTAATTATTTGGTTTATATCCAGCCCTTCAATCTATAATAACCAAGGGCAATTATTTCTCTGGTAAAAATTATTTCATATTCAAGGTGCTTCCAGAACTGGTACCTGATCTTAATGTTATCTCCAATTTCCGGTAAAAATTTATTTTTCCCTCCCAGGTCTTTATCTTCAAAAACAAGGTCAAAATCATGAACATCTTCAAATGCAGGTAATCCGCCAACATTTTGATATCCCACCTTTTTAAAAGCTAAAATTGCTCTACGCATATGTTCCGGAGATGTTACAATGATAATATGTGCCTGATTATCCGGAATTATTTTTTTGATTTCCAAAACCTGAAACCTCGTGTTTTTTCCTATATTTTCAAAAGCTATTCTATGAGAAGGAATGTCACGTATTACCAATTCCTTTTTCATCAGGTTCAGAGAGCTTTTATCATCCTTTATATCTCCGGGCAATGCTATGATGATATTGACCTCTGGATATTTTTCAGCAATTTCGGCAGCGTAGAATGTTCGCATAAGTCCTGATTTCCCTGGCATTGCACTACCGCCCATAACAATAATATGTTCTGGTGAATGCTCATCAGTCAGGGCAGAAGTTCCCAACCAGTAATAACCCCAAAAAGGCAGGCTTGTAAAACTCAAAATAAATACGATAATAGCTATGATTCCTACTATAAAAATGAAGTACTTTAAAAGTTTTCTTAAAATCAGTACTATTTTTTTAATGATATTTATCAGATTACCGGTTTTCACTTGATAAAAAATTCGAATTATCTAATAATCGCATTTATCTCTTTCTGATAAGTGTTCATCAACTTGTTCATTATTTTATCGATGACCTTATCATTCAGGGTTTTTTCTTCATCCTGCAATATAAAGCTTACAGCATATGATTTTTTACCGGCTTCGATATTTTTTCCTTCATAAACATCGAAAAGGTTAACCTTTTTTAATAGCTTATTTTCCGTTTGAAAAGCCAGTTTTTCTATTTCAGCAAAGGTTACTGCTGTGCCAATGAGTAGCGCCAGATCCCTTCGTACTTCAGGGAATTTCGGAATAGCCTTATAACGGATATTGTCGCTATTTGTCATTTCTATTAGAGCATCCCAATTATATTCCGTGAAATATACTTTTTGATCAATATCAAACTCCTTCAATAGCTGACTTGATATTTCACCTATTTCTAATAAACTGTTTTTCCCATGAAGAAACTGTATTCCTTCAATGAAATACTGCTTGCTTGTATTGTTTGTATTAAGCTTGTCAATGTCAATACCTAACCTTTGGAGCAGGTTAAAAGATAAAGCTTTCAAATAGTTAATATCAACTTGTTTGTCTTCAGTAAACCATGATTCTTTTTCCTTTCGTCCGGTAACAAACATTGCAAGCCTGTTAACCTCATGATACTTTTTGGTTACATCGTCTGATGACTTATCAGCTAAAGTGTAAGTATTACCATACTCAAAAAACTTCTGATCGTAATTTTTTCTGTTAATGTTATAGACAATGGTTTCAAGGACCCCAAAAAGAAGCGTCTGACGCATAACATTCAAATCACGGCTTAACGGATTAAGGATATTGACGCAATTATCTTTTTCAAAACCTTTGTTGTTTTCGTAGTAAGCCGATTTTGTCAGTGAATTATTCATTATTTCGGAAAAACCATTGCTACTGAGGTAATTCATAATGATTTCTAATAGCTTTTCCCGGTCAGGCTTGATAGAGTGTGCAATGGATGAATTTTGCTTAGAGGGGATTTCAACGTTGTTATACCCATAAACCCTGAGAATTTCTTCAATAACGTCAGCCTCCCTGATTACATCAGTCCTGTAAAATGGAACCTTGAGTTTCATCCCATTATTATCCTCTCTTAAAATTTCAAATTCCAAAGAGTTGAGGATATTTTTAATAACATCCTGCCCGATTGTTTTTCCAATCAGGCGGTCTATGTTTTTCCATGAAACTGTAACTTCCACTTTATCCATTGGATTTGGATAAACATCTTTGATCTCTGAAGAAATCGCCCCCCCTGCAATTTCCTTTATAAGCATAGTGGCTCTTTTAAGTGCAAATAAAGTCATATCCGGATCAACGCCACGTTCAAACCGAAATGAGGCATCCGTTTGAAGATCATGATGCTTAGATGATTTTCGAATATGAACAGGATCGAAATAAGCGCTCTCCAGGAAAATGTTTTTTGTTTTTTCCGTGACTCCTGACTTAATGCCACCAAAAACACCCCCAATACACATCCCATCTTTTGTGTTGCAAATCATTAAGTCTTCGCCGGTAAGTTCTCTTTCCTCTTCATCCAGGGTGAAAAATTTTGAACCTTTTGGTAGCTTTTTCACGATCACTTTTTCTCCTGTAATCTCGTCCGCATCAAATGCATGCAATGGTTGCCCGGTTTCGTGAAGAACATAATTCGTTATATCGACAATATTATTAATAGGCCGAAGGTCAATCGCATTTAACCTGTTCTTCAACCATTCAGGTGATTCCTTAACCTCAAGTCCTTGAATGGTAACACCTGTATAGCGTGGACATGCATCAATGTCTTCAACAATTACCTCAATATCCAGTTTCGTATTTTCAGTTCTGAATTTGTCAACTTCAGGTAAACTAAGATCTCGTTTTGCTTTTTTATTTTGGACGAAATCCCGGTTATCCAAAACAGCCTTTATGTCCCTGGCAACACCAATGTGCGACATGGCATCTGTACGATTTGGGGTAAGGCCGATTTCAAAAACGAAATCATCTTCAATTTTAAAATAGTCTTTTGCCGGTGTTCCTGTTTTAACTTTAGGCTTTAGAACCATAATTCCTTCATGTGAAGTTCCCAGTCCCAGTTCATCCTCAGCACAGATCATTCCTTCCGAAGGTTCACCTCTTAACTTTGCTTTTTTAATCTCAAATACTTCATCACCGGTGTATAATTTAGTCCCAATGGTAGCAACCACGACTTTTTGTCCGGCAGCCACATTGGGCGCCCCGCACACAATAGGCAATAGGTGATCACCTCCAATATCAACAGTTGTTACACTTAATTTATCTGCATCAGGATGTTTTTCACAGGTTTTCACTTCACCAATTACAACCCCCTGTAGTCCCCCTTTTATTGATTGCCATTTATCCAGTCCTTCCACTTCCAATCCGCAATCTGTAAGCAATTCCGATAGCTCCTCAGGTGACAAGTCAAAATCAAGATATTGTTTAAGCCAATTGTAAGAGATTTTCATTGATGATCAGTATTTAAGAATTTGCAAAAGTAAGATTTTATGATGAATAATTGGTTAATAATAGCATTTGGATATCTACATATTTAATGAACCTGTTTTAATTTATTATCAATCCAAATAGCACACTAAAATCAATTATATCAAATATTTACAATCAAAAAAAAAAAAACGTTTTCTGACTTTTTTAAAAATTAACTTGACAAACGACCTTAATTTTCTTACTTTTATTTTCATTAATTATTTGAGTTAGCCCAAACAGTATAAGCAGAAGACAGATTAGCTCAAACTCAAACAAAGAATTTTATGATTGGAAGTGGTGTTATTATATTGATAATAAAAAAACCTCCCCTCATGAAAGATATTAATTCATTTCGACCTGAAATAAAATTTAACAAGAAAGGAGGTGTGCCAGCAAAGATATAAAAAATTATACGATAAATAACCTTATATTAATTCTTCATTACCACCTTAGAGTGGATTCCTGAAATCCTGCCATGAAAATAAAAAAAAATTGTTTAACTTTAAAAATTCTTGAATATGAAAAAACTTATAGTTTCATTTATAGCATTTGTTCTAATTGTTCATGTTTCCGGTGCAGTTTACAACATCGGCAACCACGAAATCCATTATGATAACGGGATATATTTTAAAATATATCTAAGCGACACTTTCAGGATTGATACCTCTACATTTATAATCAAATATGTTGAAGGAACCGAAAGTAGTGTTATCACTTCAATCGAAAATACGCATAGCCTTGTTCGAAAACATGAGTTTATTACCGGGTTTATTTCGTATAATTACATATCAGGGCTTGGTTTTATTGCCATGTGCACAAACCTGGAGAACGAACCGAATATCGAGGTACTTGAATTAAATTATGAAGTTAAGTTAACCTGCGATCCCATTACTCCCAATGATGTTGAATTTTACCAGCAATGGTACTTAGATACCATAAAAGCTACACAAGCATGGAATATCACAACCGGGAACGAAGATGTAATAATAGGAATCGTTGACAGCGGTTTTGACTGGGAACACGGTGATCTTGGGCCTGGGAACGACGGATATGAAAATAATTATTTAAATGAAGCAGAAAATGATTGGACAGACCAATTTGATCCATGTAGCGGTGAAAAAGATGATGATGATCCAAATCCAGATCCAGATTATATTTATGTTGATGATTGGAAAGGATTTGCAGTAAAGGTAGTAAATTGTCCAGAACCATTAAACAACGATACAAGGGAATATGATCGTGATGCACTTTATACTTATTATCCTGAACCTTATTATGGTGATTTTGCGGATAAGCTGTGGAAACACGGTACATTTATAGCAGGAATAATAGGCGCCAAAACCAACAACGGAACCGACATTGCCGGTATTGCCGGCGGATGGGGAAACAAAGGGGTATCATTGCTATACACCGGAGCGAGTGTTTTTGAAAATTTCGGTATAACAACCGAAAGTCTTGAACGTGCAATTCAATATTGTATATTACATGACGGTTATACAAAAGAGGTGAGTGTTATTCAAATGGCTTTTGAAACATTCAATTCAACTGATCTGAAATTAATGATTGATGAGGCCTATATTTTCAATGACATTTTCTTTGTTGCCGCAGCAGGTAATAAAGAAGAAGGCGGAAATGATATTGTAAGTTATCCTGCCAGATGGGACAATGTTTTTGCTGTTGGAACAACAGATATGGATGACTATAAGATGTTTAAATCAAATTATGGAAGCGGTCTGGATATTGCTGCTCCGGGGGAGAATATTCTTGGAATTATTCCCGATTATCCCGAACCTCCTTATAATTCGGCCACTTATGAAATGATACCAGAGGGCTTGACATCGGCAGCCTCTGCCATGGTGTCGGCTACAATAGGGCTGATGCTTTCGGTTAATCCTGATCTTACAAATGAAGAAATCAGGGATATATTGCATGAATCAGCTGATAAAGTACACGAAAACGATCCCAATGATCCCTATGTATATGATTATTTTGGTTTTAATCAATATGTAGGCTATGGAAGGCTGAATACATACAAAGCCGTTTGTATGGCATGGGAGTATATTGAGTTTGACGAGGAGATTGTGAGCATTACAACATGGAGCGAGCCGAAAAGTTTTATCAACCCTGTTATTGTGAACAGCGGGGCAAAACTTATCATTACTTCCGAAATACAATTCGGGCCTGAAGCTGTGCTGATTATTGAGCCGGGTGCCGAATTGGAAATTGATGGCGGACTGCTTACCAACCTGAAATGCTGTGGCTATGATAATGTGCTGTGGCCGGGTGTTGAGGTTTGGGGAGATAAAAATTACAGCCAGTTTAAATGTGATGGGCAACAGCAACAGGGGAAAATAAGAATCCTGAATAGCGGTACTATTGAGAATGCAGAGATAGGAGTGCTTCTAGCTGCCAGAAACGGTGAAAGTTATAATCAGACAGGTGGTATTATAGAGGTTCCTGATAATGGTGACAGGTATAACCCAAGCGCATATTTTACGAATAACAGGAAATCTGTTGTATTCTGGACTTACCGGAATTTTTATCCTGATCTAACTGAAGATCCATTAACATGCACTTTAAGAATAAACTATGCCCCCAATGTGAGTTACTTAAAAAACTGCCATTTTGAAATGAATGGAGATTACATAGCAGGTGGCTGGTGGTATTCCAACATTTATATGCTTGGTGTAAATGGTGTAAATATTGAGGGTTGTACTTTCATTAATAATAAGTCAGAAACCCCTGCAGGACATGGAATTAATGCCTGGGGCTCCGGTTTTAAAGTAGAAGCCATATGCCGGTCGCACCAATCCCCCTGTCCTGAGGAATATTTAGACCTAAACAAATTTACCAATTTTACGAAAGCCATAAACTTAAACTCGGCAGGAACCTACACTATAACAGTTGACAATGCCGAATTTTACGATAATACTTATGGTGTAAAACTGAAATTGGTTAACAATGCCACTATACTGTTCAGCGATTTTTATATAGGCGAAAACGCTGACGAGCCGGGACAATGCGAAGGGGAAGGTAAGGAGGAAGGTTCGTATGGAATACACCTGGAGTACTGCACCGGTTTTGCTATTGAGGAGAATAAATTTTACAAAGCAACAGGAGCACCATTAGGGAATTATATTGGCATCCACATTGCCGAAACCCAGGCCACCGACGAAGTGTATAAAAACTACTTTGATGGTTTGAGCTATGGTAATTATGCGGTGGGGAAGAATTGGTATTGGAATCACACCTGGGAAGGCCTCGCCTATTACTGCAACGAGAATACAGGAAATTGGGAAGATTTTACGGTTGAAGATGTCCCTAATCAGGATGATGGCATACAGGATCCCATAGGTTCTGTTGAAATGCCCGCAGGCAATACTTTTTCGGCAAATGCCAATTATAATTTTAACAACTGGGATTACAATGACTGGATAGGTTATTACTATTATGCCCCTACCCAGGGAAACACAAATACGGTGTATTATCCTGATGAAGTTAACCGGATAACCCGTGAAGAAGTTGTAGGCATACAAAACGAATGTACGTCGCATTACGGAGGTGGCGGAAGCGGAGGCTCCGGCAGAGGAATGGTGCTTTCGCCTGAAGAAAAGCAGCAAGCCGAACAGGAGTTTGTTACAAATCTTACAGGCTATAATAATGTAAAAGCTTTATACGATAACCTGAAAGACGGTGGTAACACCGAAGCAACTATTGCAGAAGTAGAAACTGCATGGCCTGATGACACTTGGGAACTGCGTGCAGAACTACTTGGAAAGTCACCACACCTTTCGATGGATGTTTTAAAAGCGGCAGCCGATAAAACCGAAGTACTGCCCGAAAGCATAATCTTTGAGATAATGGCGGCCAACCCCGATGAGTTGAAAAAAGAAGAGTTGATAAAATACCTTGAAGATAAGGAGAACCCATTACCTGGGTATATGATTGATATATTGAGGCAGGTTTCAACAGGTACTACTTACAAAACAGTATTACACCGGCAAATGGCTCATTACAATCAATTAAAAACCAGGGCGGCACACGACATAATAAGGAGTATATTAAATGATACAATTACTGATTATGTTGAATTGCGAAACTGGTTGGACAATATAGGCGGTAAACGTACAGACGAGCAAATAATAGCATCCTATATGCAGGAAGGAAACACTTTGAATGCTATGTCTTTGGTTAATATGATGCCCACTCTGTACGCTTATAAAGATGATGAGATAACTGAACATAACTATTATACCGAAATGCTGAATTTGCAAATTACCCTTGCAAATGAAGGAAGGACTATTTTTGACCTTAACAGCATAGAGGTAAATAACCTTGTATTAATTGCTGAAAACAGCAATGGAACAGCAGGAACACAGGCAAAAGGGATACTTGAATTTGCTTATGGATACCATTATTGTGATTGTATTAATGCTGATACTTCAGGTTATAAGAGCAGTAGTAGTTTCAATCCAAATGCTTTTGAAAAAATGTATAATATAGAAATTGCTGTTGAACCAAACCCTGCAAAAGATTGGGCAGCATTTAACTATATTTTACCTAATAGTGGTTCAGAGGCTGTGATCAAGATCAGTGATGTATCAGGTAAGTTAGTTGCTGCATTTACCATTACCGGTAAACAAGGGCAGAAAATCTGGGATACCAGGAAGATTAAATCCGGTGTTTATTTCTATACTTTAAATATATCTGGTTTTAATAAGAGTGGAAAATTGGTCATTAGTAAATAATAATAAAAGCACTATGTCATTAATTTGGCATAGTGCTTTTTAAATATATTGAAATATGAAATTAATAATTTGTTTATTAATAACTGTTTTGTTTCAGGTATCGGTTTACAGTCAAAATATGGAAATTACATGGCAACAATGCTATGGGGGGAGTGAACAAGACAATGCTTATGACATTATTGAAGTTACCGGTGGATACTTAATTGTTGGATGGACAGAATCAAATGATGGGGATATTTCATTTAATAATGGTGGCTCAGATGGGTGGATAATAAAAACTGATAGCACCGGGAATATTTTATGGGAGAAAACTTATGGGGGAACTAAAGGAGATAACTTTAGACGTATAATACCTGATAATAATGGAAATTATTATATTCTTGGAGCCTCTAATTCTTCGGATGGTGATGTAAGTTATGATCCATACACCGATTCATGGGATCATTGGATATTAAAAATTGATTTAGATGGTAATATTATCTGGGATAAAATTATTGGAGGAAATGAATCTGACGTTTTATGGACAGGTTCATCTACCCTGGACGGGGGAGTTGTAGCATTAGGCTGGACATACTCCAACGATGGGGATGTGAGCATAAACTATGGGGGCGCCGACACCTGGATGATAAAACTAAATAGCGAAGGGGAATTGGAATGGGACTTTACCATTGGAACAGACTGGATTGATAAAGGCCAGGCGGTAATGCAAACTTCTGATGGAGGTTACCTTGCATCCAGCAACTCCATGCTCGGCGAAGGAGGTAATATCACCTGCGAGCCACACAGTTATATGGCCGAAGCAGTATTAACTAAACTTGATGCTGATAGGAATATTGAGTGGCAACATTGCTATGGTGGTAGTGATCATGACGGGATTGTTACATTGCTTGAAGTAGGTGACGGTTATATATTTGGTGCTTATACAAGTTCAAATGATGGGGATGTTTCCGGTTGGCATGGAGAAAGTGATGTATGGATAGTTAAATTAGATTTTTATGGCAATATTATATGGCAAAATGCACTTGGAGGATCAAATTGGGAAACTTTAGATAATATTAATCAACTTACTTCTGGTGAGTTCGTTTCTTTTTGTGTTACTCGATCGAACAATGGAGATGTATCAGGAAATCATTCATTAAGCGAATATGACCATGATATTTGGATGATAAAATTAAATAGTGATGGAGAATTATTAACCCAACAATGTATTGGAGGAGAAGGTAATGAAGGGCTATATTTCGGTGTAGTAAAAAAGAGCGACAACAATTTTGTAATTGCCGCACAAACAGATTGGGGGCCTTCTTATGATGTACAGTGTACGCCTCATGGAGATAAGGATTTTTGGGTGTTTGAGATAGAAGATACGAGTACGAATGTAATTAATCAAAATATAGGAAAAAGTGGATTAAAGGTTTATCCAAATCCTGCAAAGGATTATGTAGTCTTTGAGTTCGAAGTTCGAGGTTCGATGTTTGAAGTCAGGGAGACAAGGGAAATTCGAATAATGGATGTTTTTGGGAGGAAGGTGTTAAGGAAGCAGATAATTGAAGAAAAAACAGTTTTTGATTTGAGGGGCATGAGGAATGGGATTTATTTTTACAACCTGGAAGTTGAGGGAATGGTTTATAGTGGAAAGGTTGTGATACAAAAATAAGATAAGAATTATTAACTAATCAAACTCCAGTTTGGTTTGTTTTTAGACAGATATCTCAAGTGTTGGGCAACAGTCCGATTTTTCGCAAGCTCCAGGTGAGGATCTTCATTCAGGATTTCAATGGCCAGGTTTCTTCCGTATTTTAGTATTTTTTCATCTTTGATGATATCGGCAATTTTTAGATCAAGAATTCCGCTTTGTTGTGTTCCTTGCAAATCGCCGGGTCCCCGAAGTTTTAAATCTACTTCAGCAATTTCAAATCCGTCAGTGGTTTTGACCATCGTATGTATTCGTTTTCTCCCTTCGTTGGTTAGTTTGTCTTTTGCCATCAAAATACAAAATGATTGATCAGCGCCCCGGCCAACCCGGCCTCTTAACTGGTGCAATTGAGATAAACCAAAGCGTTCGGCATTTTCAATAACCATTACAGATGCATTTGGAATGTCAACTCCCACCTCGATAACGGTTGTAGCCACCATGATCTGTGTTTCTCCTTTTATAAAACGGCCCATTTCATAATCCTTGTCTTTTGTGGTCATTTTCCCATGTACCATGCTCACGGCATATTCCGGCAAAGGAAAGGCTCGTGTAATGCTTTCATATCCATCCATCAGGTCTTTTAAATCCAGCTTTTCCGATTCCTGGATTAGCGGATAAACGATATAAACCTGCTTGCCGTGTTTAATTTGCTTTTTAAGGAAACCAAATACCTTTAAGCGGTCTTTGTCGAAATATTGTGCTGTTTTGATCTGCTTTCTGCCAGGTGGTAATTCATCAATAACAGATACATCCAAATCACCATACAAAGTCATGGCCAATGTTCGGGGGATAGGTGTTGCGGTCATTACCAAAATATGGGGAGGAATAATATTCTTCTTCCATAACCGTGCTCTTTGGGCAACACCGAACCGATGCTGCTCATCAATTACTACCAACCCAAGATTATTAAATACAACTGTATCTTCAATTAGTGCATGTGTGCCGATGAGAATTTGCAGGCTTCCATCTTTCAACTCAGCATGTATTTCTTTTCTTTCTTTTGCTTTGGTTGAGCCTGTCAGCAATCTGGTATTAATCCCAAGTCCGGATAACATTTTCGTAACTGACTCAAAATGTTGTTTGGCAAGAATTTCTGTTGGCGCCATTAAACACGCCTGAAAATTATTATCCAGCGCAATCAGCATCGACATCAAAGCCACAAGTGTTTTACCGCTTCCAACATCACCCTGCAACAACCGGTTCATTTGTTTTCCGGAACCAATATCTGTGCGAATTTCTTTTACCACCTTTTTTTGTGCATTGGTCAATTCAAAAGGAAGTTTGTGGTGGAAAAAATTATTCAAATAATCACCAACGACTGGAAATTTATGCCCTCTGATTTTTTCTATTCGAAGGAGTTTTAGCTTAAGCAAATTCAATTGAATAAAGAACAATTCCTCAAATATTAACCGGGCCCTTACTTTGTCTAATATTTTTTGGTCTTTCGGATAGTGAATATTCAACAAAGCTTCATCTCTTGGGGTCAATTTTAGTTTGTTCAGGATTTGATCCGATAGCGTTTCTTTTATAGCATCTTTAACCTGAGCTATTAACGTTCTGGTTAACTTACTGATTCCTTTGCTGTCCAGCCCTCTGGATTTCAATTTTTCAGTAGAAGGATAAAATGGCTGCAACTTTTCTCCAAGGTTTATTTTCTGCTCTGAAACAGCTTCGATCTCCGGATGAGGAATATTATATTTTCCATTAAACCAGGCCGGTTTTCCAAAAACAACATACTCTTGGTTTGCGGTAAGCTTGTTGATCATCCATTTTACACCTTTAAACCAAACCAGCTCTATCGTTCCTGTGTCATCCTGGAATAGGGCAACAAGGCGTTCCGATCTTGGCTTTCCCAATTTTTGAATGGAAATTATTTTACCGGTAATCTGAATATAAGCAACATCACTTTGGATATCATTGATTTTATAGAATTTACTTCTGTCGACATAGCGGAAAGGGAAATAATTCAGAAGATGGTTGAAGGTGAAAACATTTAATTCTTTTTTCAGCACCTCTGCCCGTTTAGGCCCAACCCCTTTGAGGTATTCAATAGGTGTATCAAGAATATCAAAAGTTTTCATGCAAAAAAAACGGTTTCAACAAAATTATAGAATTAGTATCAATCCAGGCAAAAAAAAACTCCCCCGGATTGGAGGAGTTTGTATATATCTTTTTCAAATTTAGAATTCCCAAAGTTCATGTTCAAATTCGAAAAGCTCGTTCTTGATCCTCTCTGCTTCCAGCAGGGCATCCATTCCGGATGCATAATCGGTTATTTCCCTATTGTAAACATTCTCTTCTTTATATACGTAGCTTCCAAACATTCTCTTCCAGAACAGTTCATCGTAAGTTCTTTCTTCAGCGCTGTTGCTCCTGTTAAATACAATGGACTGCGCAAATACCGGCCTTGCTTCGGGATAATAAATCCAAAACATTTCTTCCAGACCAAAATAATTTCCATCATCATCATACAGGTTTCTAACCGGGCAAATACCCAAAACCCTCACATCCATAACCGAACGCTGCTTGTCGAAAAACCAGTCTTCTTTTAATTTGATCCGTTGTACTTCAGATGGGTCAAAATCCTCTTTTACGACCTCATATCTTAAAATTCTTTGCGGATTATTTGGGTCAACAATGGGTACAGTATCAGTACGGGTGAATTTTTTTTCAATTTCCTGATAGGTTAACGGAACAAGGAATTGGTCATCTTTTGAAGGATCGTAAGCAGTTATTGTCCCTTCCCTGATGGCGTCCATTATTACGGTCATAAAATTTTTCCAGCCTTTCTGAGGTGTCTCCGGATAATAAAAAGGATGGTTCATTTTCTGACGGAGATCCATGATCCTCCAAATCCTTTTTTTCCATATTACATCTGCTTCCCTAACCGGGTAATACGGAATAGGTTTTTTATTCTGCAAGTGGATTTCATCAAAAACACCATCGCGCGGACTATCCAGAATCTGAGCTACGGATGTGGAATTGATTCCTATGATCATTCCCACCAATATTATTATACTTATTGTAGTTTTCATAAAAACCTCCAATTAGTTTATTGTAATATTAATTGATTCAATTTTACGAGGCCCCTCCGGTCCTCTTACTTTTATATCACGAAATACAATCACATCATTCTTTTTTAAAGATTGTATCTGGTTTTTCATTTTATTAGTGTATAATTGGCTTTCAGCTTTTTCAGTAACAAAATATCCACCGCCCTTAGGGATAAACATGGTAAATGATGTCACTTTAAAATCGTATTCAAAATCTACCCATTCGGGCAACTGACATAATAAAAATGGATTTGCCAGCATTTTTCTCATTGAAATTTTTCCGTCAGTCGAACCGATTACTTTTGCAATCGGGTCGGGCAACCTTTTTACCCTGAACAACTGCTCTCCCATCTTTTTCTGCCCCCCATTATCTTCGGCATAAATACTGATTGTTGTTTCATAGGCTTCACCAGGTAGATTGTTTACAACCCATCCACCTTTAGATCTGCTCAAACGTCCAGCCGTAATTTTGGGCTTTAATTGAGCATCAGCTTTACCTGATGCAGAAATAGATACTGGGTTATCAACTCCCCTGTAAAATACATTCATTTTATCAGCAGAAACAGTAGCTGAAGGTTTGGCAACAAGATATTCATGTTTGAAATGGTAGTCGTGAGTAGCTCCCCATGGGGTTTTCATCCTGATAATACCGGCGTATTTTTTTGTGCCTTCTGAGCTGGCAGGCAGTATAAGCTCTACTATTCCTTCCTTGCCTTCAATTCTTTTTGCCCTATCAATCATTGATCCCGGTAAAGTATCAGCGCCTTCAAGAATGTAGATTTCAGGGTTTTGTTTTGTATCGAAAGCCGCAACAAGAATTTCAGCCCTATATTCTTCCCCCTGGAAAATATAATTACTATTCGGAATTACCTTTGCATTAACTTCATCAAACTTAAAATCTTCTTCAGAAATAGAAGAATATAAATAGTTTACAACGTTTGCTTCGGCATTGTAGGTTTCTGCTATAAATTTGTTAAGGATAGTAATATCAGCAGCGAGAATAGTATGGTAAAAATGATGCATTGCCCAGGATTCTGATTTACCATCCGCATTTTTATAATCACTATCTGTTTTTAAGCCCAAATCAAAACCTTCTCTGTCTTCTTCACTAATGAGGCTTAATAAGTTATCTTTGAACAAGGTTATACTATCCAACAGAGCAACGGCTTCGCCTCTTTTCGTATCTGTACCTACGAAAAAATTTGTCGGATCATCAAAATTATCTTTCTTTTTAACCATTGCCAAGTTTATAGTATCCGCCTCTTCTAATGTGATACCTTCAGTTTGGGATATTACCTGAGCTTTCAAGTCATCAAGATAATTTACTAAGTTTGTTGATATATTTTTCGCCTCTTTTGCTTTATTCCAATATTCTCCTACTTTATTAGGATTAATAGTATATTGTTTTTCAAAATCAGCATAAATCTCATTAACCTTAGCGGAAAACTGTTTATTTGTGATTTCCATACTTTCGTTCACGATAAGAAAAGCGCTTAAGATCTCACGCGAAACATTAAGGGCAAGCAGAGCAGTCAGTACCAGGTACATCATGGCTATCATCTTCTGCCGTGGGGTTTCCTTATATCCAGCCATCTATAATTCCTCTTTTTATTTTTTGATTTTTCGGCTAATTATTCCTGTTAACTATCTGACTTAACATTCATTGCTGAAAGCATATTGCCATAAACTGTATTGAGGGCAGCTACTTTCTTCGAAAGATTGTCTAACTCTTCGTTATATTTAATCGTTTTATCAGCTGAATCATTTAATTTATTCAGGAACTGGTCTAAAGTGTTTTTTAGTTTTCCTGAAGTTTCAACCTGATCAGAAGTACTTTGTAATTGATTTTGAAATACATTGTTCAGTGCCGTCATATTTTCCTGGTATTTCGATGTATTATCAATAGAACCATTTAGATTGTTAACAAATCTCTCTAAAACTTCCTGTAATTTATTGGAGGAGGCTGATTGTTCTTTCGAGTTCTGCAATTGCGTTTCGTATACTGCATTTAATGAAGCAAGATTTTGGGAAATTTTATTCAATTGCTCACCGTAATTATTCTCCTTAAAGGAGGTAAAATCGAGCGCCTCTGCAGATTTTGACAGCACTTCAGCAGATTTATTATAATTCCGAGTAAGTTCCTCTGCTGATTGGGTTGCAGCTTTAATGCTCTCTGCAAAACCTTCTGTTGCACCCAGATCGTTTTTCAATGACTCAGATGCTTTGGCATAGATATCAGAGAGACTTGAAGCTGAAGTCGAAGCATTTTTCATTGAAGTCAAATATTCTTCAGATACATTAATATCTTTATTTATGGTTTCAGCCTGCTTGTCATAAGAAGCTGCCAAAGACCCAACAGATTCTGATGCACCTTTCACTTTTTCTGTGAACTCGTTGGTTGCAATGGTTGCATTTGAAACATCACTTAATTTGTTCGTATTATCACTCAAACTTCTAAGACCCTGCCCGAGGCTTTCTATCAATTCCGGCCCGATCTTAGCATCCGCAAGCATCCTGTCCAGATCCTCTGTTAAACCCTCTGACTTGATATCACCACTCTCAATTTCGGATGATACACCGTGGTACATACCTGCAAGTTCAGGATAAATCAAACTCCAATCCGGCTCAACATGAGGCGGTTCAAAAGCTGAAAAGAAGAAAATAATAGCTTCCGTACCCAACCCCATAATCAGCATAATATCAGCACCCTGATAGTGGTTAATTTTAAATAAGGCTCCCAAAATAACAACTGCTGCGCCAATTCCATACAACTTGGCCATGAAGTTTCTAAATCCTCTACTTTTAACAATGTTGCTTAATCCCATGATTAATTTTACAAATTTGATTAATGATTTACACTTTATTTAGTTCGATTGGTATTATCTTTTATAAATATGCGAGGCTTTTGCAGGATTATCGTCTTTTTGCCTTCCAAGGAAAGTTTCGACACACCTAAATCCAATATATGCTTTTGCAGTATCCTGGTATTCGTATGAACGGGTGGCTACCTGTAAAAAGTGACCAACGTCTTTCCATGATCCACCTCTGATAACCTTTCTTTTCAGTACCGGAGGATCATTCTCATCAGCATTATACTGGTAATGCGGATTAAGGTCCCAGGTAAAATTATATGAAGATTCATCAAATGCATCGGATGTCCATTCTGAAACATTACCGGCCATATCATACAAACCCCAGTCATTAGGAGGATAGTGAGCTACGATTATTGGTGTTGATCCACCATCGTCAGTATAATTTCCCCTTAAAGGTTTGTAATTTCCAAGGAAACAACCCTTGTCATTTCTTGTATAAGGCCCTCCCCAGGGATATGGATTAAAGTCATGTCCGCCTCTTGCAGCCCATTCCCACTCAGCTTCGGTAGGTAAACGATAGTCGTGTATGTTTGACTGTCCGTTTTTCTGGGCGAGATAAGTGTTTTTCAGCTGTGTTCTCCAAACACAAAATGCTTTTGCCTGGCGCCAGTTTACACCAACTACAGGATAATGATCGTATGCAGGATGCCAAAAATATTTTTGAGTTAAAGGTTCATTAAAAGAGTATGAGTAATCGAATAGCCATACCAGCGTATCGGGATAGACATTGATAAACTCTTTTCTAACATAAACTGATCTGTCTTGTAAACCCTGTGGGCGGTTTGCCAAAGAGGCCGCTTCATGATTACCATCTTGTGTATGATCTTTTCTGGAAGCTGCTTTTAAATCAACCCAGTAATATTCATAATTAAGTTTACGGGTGTCAATTTCTTTCTTCCTGAAATACCTTTCATTTTCAGAAAGAAATAGCTCTTCAAGCACCTCTTTTTCTTCTTCGCCCTCCCAGTCAATTCTTGTGCTCCAGTTTAAGAAGGGCGGATCGAACATTTCACCTGTTTTCCTGTCCTCCTCAATGAGGTAATCTTCAGGTAAAATGTCACCTAAAAGTACCCGGGCTATTGAATCCCTTACCCAGTTCACAAACTGCCGGTATTCATTGTTTGTAATTTCTGTTTCATCCATGTAGAAAGCAGAAATGGTTACTGTTTTGGGCTGGTGAATTTGCGCATAAGCAGCATCTTCATCACCAACACCCATTGTATAACTACCTAATGGAATATATGCCATTCCATAAGGGGTAGGTTGGTAAAATGGTTTTCTACTCTGCACACCAACAAGCTCACCATTTCCCGAACTGCCACAGCTACCTAAAATTACTAAAGCGGCCAGATATAAAAGAACTTTTTTCATAGTTAAAAGCTGATTTTATTCTTAATAACCTAAGTTTATAACAATTTTTTTACTTTATATTAATGTATAAAGTTTCATTTTTTTATAAGAACCTGGTATTTCTGTAACTTCTTCTTCCTTTATCAAGGTTAATTTTAAAACAATATCCTACCATGACTTCATGACTTCCACTACTGCCAATTGCTGAAGTAGGGATTGTATATGCGTATCCAATTCTTATATCTTTTATGCTAACACCTAACAACACTGAAAAAGGATCTAAAACTCTAAGAGTGCTATAACTAACGCCACCCCACACTTTATTATTGTATTTTACAAGTAAAGCCAAATCAAATTCTGTTTTTACGGCATCAGATTTAACAAACAGCGAAGGCTCAATTACGTATGACGGGTTATTCCTAAATGAAAATTCATAGTTTGCTGTTAGGAAATAATGCCGTTTATATTGATACAGCAGTTTGTCGCTTTTGGACTCCAAAATCCTTGTTGATGATATTCCAACATAAAACTTATTGGGTACAAAATATTGTATTCCCAGGCCAAAATCAAAAACCATGTCACTTTCTTCTCCTGATTTTTGATCTAAGAGATCGTCGGGTTCAGTTGCCGGGTGATTCATTATTGTATTCCAATCCATAGTGCTATTCATAAAATCGAACTGTGCACCTATTCCCAGGTTACCCATTCCCAAGTCTATCCTAAAAGCATACATTAATTTGACACCGATTTCGTTTTGAAATCCTAGTTTGTCAGAATAAATATTAAGCCCCACACCTCCATGTAAAATATTTACGGGAGAGTGAATACTAACAGAATAAGTATTTGGGGCGACCTTATTTCCGTCCTCATCACTAAATCCTGACCATTGTTGACGCGCAAGCCCTGTTGCACAAATACCTCCAACACTACCAACAAAACCGGGATTATAGTAGACGTTATTAAACATATTGTGGACAAAATGTGGCTCTTGCTGGGCGTGTAGCACCGATACCGGAAGCAATAATAAAGCAAGGTAGATTGCCCGTATAAATATTTTCATTCGAATATAATCCATATAAAAGGCCGCTAAAATAACAAAAAAAATTAAATCTGAAAATTACAATGCTATAAATTACCTGTAAATACTGAGAATGACGAATTTTTTCAAAAGACAATCATGTTTTTCAGATTTAAATTCCACAATAATAGTTCTTAAACGTACCAACTTGTTAATAACTTACCTTGTTTATTTTTCAAGGTAATTTTAACAAATAACGTTAAAAATTGATTATTAGTCTTTAACAAAAAAATCTAATAAACTCAGCTTCAAAAAGAGTAGACAACTGAATTGTTGAAAAAGTTGCTTTTGCTATTCAATTTGTACTGGACAGCAACTTGCATTATAAAATTGTTTCAAAAATCTTTTTTCAATGATCTGAATAATTTATTTGTCAGATAAAATAAAAAATTACTTTTGCAGCCTTTTTTTGCTTTGTTAAATATTATAAAATGTTAATATTATGTCATTTATAGTTAAAGAGAAGCCTTTTTCTAAAAAGTGGTTTATAGCTTATAGTTTAATAGCGGTTGGTGCTTTTATCATGGCATCAGGGTATGTATTATTCATCACCCCTTATAAAATTGTTCCGGGAGGTGTATATGGAATTTCAATTGTGCTACACCATATTTTGGGTACACCAGTTGGTTTGGTTGCCCTTTGTTTTGATATTCCCCTGACAATTTTAGGTATAAAAATATTAGGACCAAGGTTTGGCGTTAAAACGGTTGTTGGATTTTTATTGACCGCATTTTTTATGGATGGCCTTACATACCTTTGGGGGGATCAGCCATTGGTTGAAGATGATGCTTTGTTGTCATCTATATTCGGTGGTGTAATGATAGGTTTAGGCCTGGGTCTTATATTTAAGTCGAAAGCAACATCCGGGGGGTCTGATATTGTTGCAATGATGATTGGTAAATACACGAGTTTACCATTGGGTCAATTAATGATAGCTGTGGATTCTGTGATTGTCCTGGTTGGCCTCATTGCTTTTCAAGATTGGAAAATACCATTGTACTCACTGATCGTAATTTTTATTACCGGTCGTATCGTAGATATCGTTTTACAGGGAATCAGTTATGATAAAACGTTGTTCATCATTACCGAAAAACCAAAGGAACTTCGGGATAAAATTATTAATGATCTGAATAGAGGAGGTACTTTCATCCAGGGTAAGGGAATGTATAGTGAAAACGATAGAACGATCATTTACACGGTCGTGAATCGGCGTGAGCTTGCTATTTTACAAGATTATATTCATGATACGGATCCCAATGCCTTTATGACTGTGATCAATGCCAATGAAATTTTAGGGAAGGGGTTTAAATCTTTAAGGGATAAAATATCTGATTAATCCATATTACATAATTGGTTGTTTTTTTCAGTATTGATTAGCTTTGCGGAAAATTTATCAAAATGCAACATTTAAAATACACCTGCCCGAAATGTGGAAATAAAAGTTTTGAAACCGGCCAAATGAGAGCGACCGGTAGTTTTGCTACAAAACTTTTTAATATTCAAAACAAGAAATATACTACAGTAACCTGTTCGCAATGTAAATACACCGAATTTTTTGCAGCTCCGAGCAACCAGTTAGGTAATGTTCTTGATTTTTTTACAAACTAGATTTCAAAAATAGCGTGACAAAGGGAGGATGTTCCGTTAATTTATGTGATTTTAGTCAATCCATATTCTAATCAATTAAATATTTTTTATTCTACTTTTGCAGCATGGCAAACAACGAGGACAAATTCAAAAAGATCATAGCCCATGCCAAGGAGTATGGGTTTGTTTTTCAGTCGAGTGAAATTTATGATGGACTGGCTGCGACCTATGATTACGGCCAGTATGGTGTTGAGTTAAAAAATAACATCAAAAATTATTGGTGGAGATCTATGGTGCAACACCATGAAAATATTGTAGGTTTAGATGCCGCTATTTTCATGCATCCTACTACCTGGAAAGCTTCAGGCCATGTGGATGCTTTTAACGATCCCATGATCGATAATAAGGATTCGAAAAAACGTTACAGGGCTGATGTTTTGGTGGAAGATTATATTGTAAAAATTGAAGCCAAGATTCAAAAAGAGATTGCAAAAGCTGCTAAAAGATTTGGCGAAACATTTGATGAAAAGCAGTTTTTAGCAACCAACCCAAGGGTATTGGAAAATAAAAAGAAAATTGAAGATATCAAAAAACGTCTTTATTCAGCAATGGACGAGGAGCGTTTGGAAGATATCAAAACCTTGATAGAGGACCTTGGGATTGTATGTCCAATGTCAGGTTCACGAAACTGGACTGATGTTCGCCAGTTCAATCTTATGTTTTCGACCGAGATGGGATCACTGAGTGAAGGGGCCAATAAAGTTTATCTCCGTCCCGAAACAGCACAAGGAATATTTGTGAATTACCTGAACATCCAAAAGACAGGAAGGATGAGAATTCCATTTGGTATCGCACAGATCGGTAAGGCTTTTCGGAACGAAATTGTAGCCCGGCAGTTTATTTTCAGGATGCGTGAGTTTGAACAAATGGAAATGCAGTTTTTTGTACGGCCCGGTGAGGAACTGAAATGGTTTGAATACTGGAAAGAACAGCGGATGCAATGGCATCTGAACATGGGTATACCTGAAACCGAGTACCGTTTTCATGAACATGATAAACTCGCTCATTATGCCAATGCTGCTTTTGATATAGAATTTTACTTCCCCATAGGATTTAAAGAACTGGAAGGCATCCATTCCCGGACAGACTTTGACTTGAAATCGCACCAGGAATATTCAGGAAAAAAGATTCAGTATTTCGATGCTGAACTGAATGACAGCTATGTTCCTTTTGTTGTTGAAACCTCCCTCGGTCTCGACAGGACTTTTCTGGCTGTTTTAAGCTATGCCTTCACTGAAGAAAAACTTGAAGATGGCTCGGAACGGGTTGTTATGAAAATACCTCCTTTCCTTTCGCCCATTAAAGCAGCTATCTTACCATTGGTGAAAAAAGATGGGTTGCCCGAAAAAGCAATTGAGATTTTTAATTCCTTGAAAAACGATTATATGTGTTTTTATGAGGAGAAGGACTCAATCGGCAAGCGTTACCGCCGACAGGATGCTATCGGGACGCCTTATTGTATTACGGTGGATCATCAAACGACTGAAGATAATACGGTTACTATCCGTGAACGTGATACTATGAAACAGGATAGGATTGGGATTGATAAAATTTCAAATATTGTTACTGAAAGACTTAATCACAAAAAGTAGAAAATAATTTGGTATGGAAAAAACAGTCTTTATACTTGGTGCAGGATCAAATGTAGATATTGGTTTTCCCTTGGGTAGAACAATCGTCGAAAACGCAATAAATGATATTAATAATACCCAATCAGAATTATGTCAATTGTTAATGAGGATTGGAGAAAAAATTAGTTTAAAAGAAGACTTTTTAAAATTTGCGAAAGAATTAAAATATTCAGGCTTAAATTCTATAGATGAATTTGTATTTCAATATGAAAAATATGAGTTGATTGGAAAAATAATAACATTATTCTATGTAATTAAGTCGGAAAACTTAAGAGATTTATTTAATACAAATGAACCTCATTGGTATCAGTTTATCTCACAAAGAATTTATTCAAGGCTCTATAATAACTTTCCAAGTAAAAAGATTGCTTTTGTTACTTTCAATTATGATAGATCTTTAGAGCATTTTTTCTATAATACAATTTTAAATATTTATTCTGAAAGGAATCCTGAACTTAATTTTAGTGACTTTTATGATAAACTGCCAATTTATCATGTATATGGTAAGCTCCATAATTTGAAGTTAGAGAATGATAAAGATTATATTGAGTATGGTCATTATAATTCCCAAATAAAACTACCATTTTCTGAAGATGATAAAACATTTGATCTTTTAATGGATTTAATTTTGAAATCTATTGATAAGATTATGTTAATTTTTGATACACGAAGAAATAATAATAAAAATCTTGAAAGAATCCGAAATTTAATAGAAGAATCAAGTAGTGTAATCTTTTTGGGCTTTGCTTTTGAATCTGAAAACATGAAAAATCTTGGACTCATAAATAAGAATATTAATACTATTCGAGATTTTGAAAAATATAGTTTTATCCATAACTATAATTCAAACCGCTCTGTTAGAAATAGGGTTCTCGAACTTGAAGAAACATATAGTCTTAAAGTGAATAAGAGTAACTATAAAAGCATTACAGATTACCTTGGAGAGGAAATTGATTTTTAATTTTACAAATTCTCTCATATTACTTAATAAGTTGTTTTTTCTTAACTTATTAGATAGATTAGTTTTTTATAATTTCGCCCCCTTAATTTTTTTAATCGTTGTTCATAAATCGTATATCATCCAATGGAATACAATCACAGAGACATAGAAAAAAAGTGGCAGAAATACTGGGCTGACAATAAAATCTATAAATGCGAAATTGACCATAATAAACCTAAATATTATGTGTTGGATATGTTTCCGTATCCTTCAGGAGCAGGATTGCATGTAGGCCATCCATTGGGATATATTGCATCTGATATTTATTCAAGATATAAAAGACTAAAAGGCTTTAATGTTCTTCATCCAATGGGCTATGATGCTTATGGTTTACCTGCTGAACAATATGCCATCCAAACAGGTACCCACCCTGCAGTTACTACCGAAAAGAACATAAAGCGCTACAGGGAACAAATGGATAAAATCGGGTTTTCTTATGATTGGGACAGGGAGGTCAGGACTTCTGATCCTTTTTACTACAAATGGACTCAGTGGACGTTTATACAGCTTTTTAAACATTGGTATAGTAATAAAACCCAAAAGGCCGAACCGGTTAATGAACTGGTTAAAATTTTTGAGAAAGAAGGAAATAGTAATATAGATGCAGCTTGTTCTCCTGTTGATCCTTTTACTGAAAGTGATTGGAAAAATAAATCGGAAGTTGAACAGCAGGAAATTTTGATGAATTATCGCCTGGCTTATCTGGCTGATACATGGGTTAATTGGTGCTCTGCATTAGGAACAGTACTTGCCAATGATGAAGTTGTAAATGGTGTTTCGGAAAGGGGCGGCCATCCGGTTGAACGTAAATTAATGAAACAATGGTCGTTGCGGATTACTGCCTATGCCCAGCGACTCTTGGATGGACTTAATAATATAGATTGGTTTGAGTCATTAAAAGATATGCAACGGTATTGGATCGGGCGCTCTGAGGGAGGTGCTGTATATTTCGATATTAAAGGATTTGAAGAAAAACTAGAGATTTTTACAACAAGGCCTGATACTTTGTGGGGCGCTACTTTCATGGTGTTGGCCCCGGAACATGAATTGGTCGAAAAGATTACAACATCTGATCGGAAAGAAGAGGTGATGGATTATGTTGAGATGGCAAAAAACCGCTCAGAAGTTGATCGAATGGCAGAAGTAAAAAACATTACAGGAAAATTTACCGGTGCGTATGGAATAAACCCTGTCAATGGTAAGGAGATCCCTATTTGGATTGCAGATTATGTGTTGGCTGGATATGGAACAGGAGCAATCATGGCAGTACCGGGACACGATAGCCGTGATTTTGCATTTGCCAATCATTTTGATATTCCAATAATACAAGTTGTGGTAAATGATGGTGAAGAACCAACAGATCCGGCAACATGGGAGGATTCATATGATGCTAAAGAAGGGAAAATGATCAATTCAGGGATGATCAATGGGTTGGATGTTCAGGATGCCATTAAGACAACAATAAAATATCTTGAAAATAAAGACTTGGGATTTGGGCAGGTGAATTTTAAATTAAGAGATGCAATTTTCAGCCGTCAGCGATATTGGGGAGAGCCTTTTCCAATTTATTACAAAGACGGTATGCCCTATCCATTAGATGAATCGGAACTTCCGCTGGAATTGCCTGAAGTTGATAAATATTTGCCAACCGAAACCGGTGAACCGCCTTTGGCCCGTGCTAAAAATTGGGAAACAAAAGAAGGTTATCCGCTTGAAACCAATACCATGCCCGGCTTTGCCGGCTCAAGCGGTTATTATCTTCGTTATATGGATCCCTGGAATGATAAAGCATATTTTTCAAAAGAGGCCAATGAATACTGGCGCGATATTGATCTTTACCTTGGCGGTGATGAACATGCAACAGGCCATTTAATTTATAGCCGCTTCTGGAATATGTTTTTGTACGACCTTGGGTTGGTTTGCCAGGAAGAACCCTTTAAAAAACTGATCAATCAGGGGAAAATTCAGGGACGTTCAAATTTTGTATACCGTGTTAATGGCACAAATAAGTTTGTTTCTTTCAATTTAAGAAAAGAGCATAAAACAACCCGCTTACATGTTGATGTGAATATGGTTGATAATGACATTCTTGATATTGAAGAATTCAAAAATTGGCAACCGGAATATAAAAATGCAGAGTTTATTCTTGAGGATGGAAAATATATCTGTGGCTGGGAAGTTGAAAAAATGTCCAAATCAAAACATAATGTTGTAAATCCTGATGAATTGATCGACCATTATGGCGCAGATACCTTCCGCTTGTACGAAATGTTCCTTGGCCCACTTGAAAATCATAAACCCTGGGATACAAAAGGAATAGAAGGTGTGTACCGGTTCATAAAAAAGTTGTGGCGTTTGTTTTATGATGAAAAAGGGAATAAAATTGTTACTGAAGAAAAAGCAAATGACAAGGAATTAAAAGTCCTGCACCGGACCATAAAAAAAGTACAGGATGACATTGAGCGCTTTTCATTCAATACAGCTGTGAGCCAGTTTATGATATGTACAAATGAGCTGACTGACCTGAATTGCCATAAAAATGAGATTCTCGAAAAATTAGTGATTCTTTTCGCTTCCTATGCACCGCATATAGCAGAAGAACTTTGGCATGTACTGGGAAACGAACCCAGTGTCTCATATGCTGATTTTCCTGAATTCAATGAAGAATACATCAAAGAAAACACCTTCGAATATCCGGTTTCATTCAACGGTAAGATGCGTTTTAAAATAGAACTTCCTGTTGATATGGGAAAAGAGGAGATAGAGTCACTTGTTATTAAGGATAAACGCGGAGAAAGGTGGGTTGAAGGGAAGCAGATCAGAAAGGTCATTATTGTCCCCCAAAAAATAATAAATATTGTTGTTTCATAGTTTATGTTTTGGTTAAGCCTAATGCTAAGTCAACTTTAGAATGTTGCAAGGTTTAGCCAATCATCGGATGACTATAAGCTGCAATTTGCCACATAGATATTGATAGTACATAAGCTATAACTTTTTAGTAATACGATGAATAGTGCCTGATTTGCAGCTGACTGGACATTAGTAAGGTTTGAGAAAAATAAGGCAAGGTTTTAAACTAAAGCATATGCTGTATCGCCTGTTATCGAATAAGCTATTTCTTTTATTCCTGATATTTCTTTTTGTCGGTCATTTCGGATATGCACAGGAAAACTGGCGACAAATTAAAAATGAAGCTTTTCAAATCGGGGAACGATTGCAATACAGGTTTTACTATGATGCATGGCTTACAGGAAAAGTTATTGCCGGTACTGGATTTTTGGAAGTGACGGAATCGGATGAGGTATTTTATGGTCGAAGGGTATTTCATATTGATGCGGAAGGGAATTCAAAAGGATTATTTAACTGGTTTTATAAGGTTCGCGATGAGTTTGATTCATTTGTTGATGTTGAATCGCTTGTACCTCACTGCTTCATTCGAAAAACAAGGGAGGGGGGCTACCGCAAAAACGATGAATATTATTTCAACCAAAAAAAACAGTATGTTGTTACCCGGACAGATTCGCTCCCTCTTCCGGAATATACACAGGATGTCATTTCTGCAATTTATTATGCCCGTACTTTTAATACCGACACACTCGAAATTGGAGATATTCTCCCCGTAGACTTTTTTCTGGACGATTCAGTTTATACCTCTGCTATTATTTATGAAGGAAAAGAGATCGTAAATATTAAGCTGGGTAAATTCAATTGTCTCAGGTTCAAACCAGGAATGGCTTCGGGTGAAGTTTTTTCGAAAAAATATCCCATGACCCTTTGGGTAACCGATGATAAAAACCATATACCAATTTTGGCGAAATCTGCTGTTATTGTTGGTAATGTAAAAGCCGAACTCATGGAATTTGAAGGACTTGCGAATGAATTGACTTCGCTGATAGAATTAAATGAATAGGATATTAAAAAAATGGATATTTTTGATGTATGACCAACCTCAGTATTATAGCTGATTACAGGGGATTTCAATCCGGTATTCCGACAATGCTTTTAAACCGGAAAGCTGAAACAAAACTTGAAAATCTTTCTGCCGGTGATTACCTGGTAAATGATCAAATTCTTGTTGAAAGAAAAACTGCTGAAGATTTTGTTCAGTCAATTATATCGAAGCGCCTTTTTTACCAATGTGGAAAAATGAAAAGGAATTCCTATTATCACCTTCTTATTATTGAAGGAAATCCATATACCACAAAACACAAAATCAGCCGTGAAGCAATCAGGGGGGCAATGTTGTCAATTTCGTCAGCATGGCAGATACCGATTGTTTTTTCAAAGGATAAAAATGAAACGACCGATTTATTAATTTCAGCCGGAAATCAACTTCTTCATGATAGAATCCCTAATATCAGAAAAGGTTATAAACCCAAAAAACCTAAAAATCAACAATTATATTTGCTTCAGGGCCTTCCACAGGTCGGACCTGCCCTTGCATACCGTTTGCTTCAGAAGTTCGGTTCTTTAAAGAAAGTCTTCAGGTCTACCGAAAAGCAATTGCTTAAAGTTGATGGGATTGGTAAAGAAAAAGCCAGGAAAATTGTAAACTTTTTAGAAAGAGGTATTTTTTAATGAGCAATTGACATTTTCAGGTAAAAATTCTTTCGCAGAGTTTCGGAATATGATATTTTATATTTCCGGTACGTGGCCCTTATCTCAGCACCGGAAATAATAGATTTTCCCTATTATAATAAATATGGATTAACAAAAAAAATGATTTAAAACTCCCGATAACTATCCGTATTAACTGATTTATTGTCGAACCAAATGAATTTATTATTATCTTCAAAGCCTCTTAACCAGAAAAAGCATTTTATTATGAAACCAGGAAAGATAATATCACTCAGCATTTTGTTTACCATATTTAATTTTTACCCCGCCCCTGCCCAGGTACTACAACAAGACTCCCTCGCCCTCGTAGCCTTTTACAACAGCACCGGCGGCCTCAACTGGAACAACAACTCCGGCTGGCTTACCGGGCCGGTAAATACTTGGTATGGGATTACGGTGGAAGGGGAAAGAGTAGTTGAATTGATAATAAATAGTAACAACTTAGCGGGAACTTTACCAAATGACTTAGGGCAACTCACAGCACTAGTGAGTTTAGGTATGTCAAATGATCAAGAATTATCAGGTGAGTTACCCGAAAGTTTATTCCAGATAACTTCATTAAAATGGTTTGGTATTGGGAATTGTTCCCTTACTGGAATAATTCCCAACAATATTGGGAATTGTTCCAGTTTATTTGAATTCAGTTTACCACAAAACAACCTCACCGGCCCCATCCCCCCAGAAATAGGCAACCTTGACAGCCTTATATTTCTTGACCTGCATAACAACCAACTCACCGGCTCTATACCACCGGAACTGGGTAACTGCGCTAATTTATGGGAACTGCGGTTAAATAATAACCAGTTGACAGGTACTATTCCTATAGAACTTACTTATTTTGAAGACCTTTATACTTTTAACCTGGGCAACAATCAACTTAGTAGCGAAGTCCCGGAATACTTAAGCAATCTTTTTTTTCAAACAATGTCCATCGAGATAAATTTGGCACATAATCAATTTTCCGGAGCCGTCCCTGAATCATGGGGTAACTTATCATTTCTTATTGACGGTTTGAACTTATCATATAACAACTTTACATCTTTACCTGCAGTAAACTATAACTGGATTATAACTTTTTTTAATATCGAAGGCAACAAACTCACTTTCGAACACATTGAGTCTCATTACCTATCATATTTACAGGGCTTATATTATTTTTTCGATTATTATTATCAGGACGATATGCTTGAAGAAATTGATACGGCACTTGTGCCGGGCAATAACTACAGTATTTACTCCGGCACCGGAGGTGAGTTTACTAATTATAAATGGTACAGGAACGGTGAACTTATACTTGAAAGCATTGAAGCCGATACATTATTTCTTGAAAATATTTCGTATGCCGATACCGGCGTTTATACATGCACTGCCGATAATTCGCTAATCTACTTTGTAAACCTGCACCGCAGGCCGGTACATATAACCATTGATACCGGTACAAATATTATTGTCCAAACTGGTATTAAAAAAGAAATCAATATTTACCCAAACCCGGCAACAGATAATATAAACATAGCCGCCATAGGATTTAAAGGCAATTTAAACCTTACTATTTATGATATAAAAGGAAGAGAGATAATAAGTTCAACGGTTTACCTAAATAAATATGGACAAAAGGATGAAGTTGATATAAGCAGTCTTGAACAGGGAATATATATAGTTGAAGTAAGAAATAGTATTGAAAACTTTACTGAAAAACTAATAATAAATAAGCGGGGCATTCACCGCTAAGAAAATGCTCCCGCTTGCGAGTCAATTAAATAAATTAATTAACACTAAAACTTTACAAAATTATGGAAAAGTTTAAATTTATGGCAGTTTTAAGCATTATGATGCTGATGCTGCATGGGCTTTACGCCCAGTACACAGGGCAGGTGGATTTTATCCCTGCCGATGTAAACTTTGAACAAACCGAAGGGTGGGACGTGGCCACCATTGATGGTTGTTATATGGAAACCGATGTGGGCAAACCTTATTTGCCGGTAAAACACCTTCACATTGCCATACCCGAAGATAAGGGCGTAGTGGATATTGAAATTTTAAATATCCAGCAACAGGAACTTACAGGTACATATAACATTATGCCCACACAACCCGGACAAATTCCCGGCGAACCCGAACCGGATTTTGTTGACCCTGACCCGGCAATTTACAATGTAAATGAACAGTACCCTGTTGAGTACATTTACAGTCCCACTGCCGGTTTTAAATCAGGTGTGCATATTGCAGGGGTGCTTTATTATCCCCTTACTTACAACCCGGTTACCCAAAAGCTTTACCTTGCCACCCATCTCGAATACCAGTTGGTATATGCCGATGAAGACAACACACCGGTAAAACCCTGCAGGATGCTGAACACCTCTTTTCTTAAACTAAAAGAAGAAATTAAAGCTTATACCGAAAACCCTTCGGATGTAGAAACTTATTTCCAGGTGCAAAAAACCTATGAGTTTTCAGGAGCTTCTTTTGCACCCGACGAATTTCCCAACTTTAACGGGCAGGCTGTAGAATACGTAATTATAACCAACGAAACGCTTGCAGAGGGATTTCAGGAGATAGCCGATTGGAAAATCAGGAAAGGGGTACCGGCAGTAGTACGTACCGTTGAATGGATTTACAGTTATTACCCGGGCGTTGACCAGGCCGAGAAAGTCAGGAACTTTATAATTGACGCTTTCCAAAACTGGGGGGCATTGTATTACATGCTTGGTGGTGATAGCGAACAGGTACCTATACGATTTGCATGGATGGGTCCTTATGATGGTGACATAATTGATTTCCCGAACGGACATACCATTCCCGCCGACATGTATTTTGCCTGTCTTGACGGAAACTGGAATGCCGATGGCGATGCCACCTATGGTGAAGCCAACTGGGACAGGCAGAATGACGGGACTTTTGACGAAGTTTATCCAAGTACCATAAACCTTGATAACGTTGACCGCGAGCCGGAAGTATATATTGGCCGTGTACCGGTGGAGGATTATTTGGATGAAAATGACGAACTAATTGAGTTGAACAGGTTTAAAACCAAGTTTTTCGAGTATATAAAAACCTCGCAGGGTAATGAGAATAATTGTTTGCTGTTTTCTTCACTGGGGAATATTGGCTATACACTAAAACCAGCATTCCCAGCATATATGAACTTTGAAGAGTTATACAGCCCAAATGCAACCAACATGCAGGTTTTGGATGAATTAAACGGTACCGGGCCAACAAATACTTTATACAATATGGTTTGTGCTTTGGGCCACGGAGGGCCTACAAGTTTTGATGCAGCTAATGGGTCACTTAACAGGACTCATATGGATGGACTTTTAAATACTGACAGGAGCCAGATTCTTTACCTGGCAAATCATTGCACAACCATGCCCTGGAATAAAAATACTGTAACAGAGCATTATTTAAATTCTGAGAATGGAGGTGTTTCGGTTATTGCCAATACATCCATTGGTTGGACAAGTATGGTTGGAGAATATAATAAACCATTTATTCAAAACATATATAATGATGATCATTTAATTGGTAATTCTTTCAATCATATAAAAACTCTTTTTTATGCTTCATCTATTTCTGCTTGTCAAAAAAGATTACAGTTTTTCGCCTTGAGTCTTGCCTCCGACCCTGAAATGCCCGTATGGACCGAGATCCCCGACCTGCCAAATCCACTTTTGGTCAACGTTCCCACCAGTGTACATACCGGCCAGCAAACCATACAGGTGCAAATAGATATCCTAACTACAGGAACAGAAGCAAAAGTGTGCCTTTACCGCCCTGGCGAAATTTATGCCGTAGAAACCATAACTGGCACCGGTGGCACGGTTACCATAGATGTGGAATGTACTCCCGATACAGAAGACAATCAAAATGACATAATGGTAACAGTAACAGCCCAAAACTACCTGCCGGTAGAAACTTCCATTCCGGTATTTTACAACCCCGGCATCCACCTGTTTGTCTCGGACGTAACTATTGATGACGATGCCATAGCCCCAAGCAACGGAAATGCTGACGGCCTGGCTGATGCAGGCGAAACAGCTGAACTTGTTGTTTCGCTTACCAACAACGGGCTTACAAATGCGTTAGGTGGTACTGCTGTACTCACCTACATAGAACCTGATCCTCCCAATAATTACATTACGGTAATAGAATCAGGTGCAGATTTTGATGACATAACTTCGCTTTCAACGATAGCATGTTCCACAGCTTATGTTATCAGTATTAGCACCGAAACCCCCGACCAGTACCTTGCTGCCTTTGAGTTAAGCATAACCGACGGGCAACAAAATACCTATACCGATGAAATATACATCGAAATTCATGCACCTGATCCGCAGTTGATCAGCAATGTTTTTACATCTACAGGCGAATATCCAGAAATAATAGAAGCAAACGATGAAGTATCCATAACCTTTGAATTTTATAATGGTGGTTCAGGCATGGCAAGCGGGCTTACCGGAGAACTTACAAGTACATCTGCTTATGTTGCGAATATAGGTGAACCTGTTCAACCTTTCGGGGATATACCTTCACACACATCCGAAAGTAATCCTTCTTATTTTGAGTTTGATGTTACCGGCGATTATGCCGGCGAAACCATTGAAATGCTGCTTACCTTAACCGATAATTACGGAAAAGAATGGGAAATTCCAATTGATTTTGATAAACCGGATGATATAGCAGGAATTTTATGGGAAAGCACACATGAATCCATAACATTGTTTTGGGACCCGGTATTGGATGAAAAAGGTTACAATATTTACCGTTGCAATACCATTGACGGCGATTATGGTGACCCTCTTAATCAACAAATAATCACCGGTTTTTCAGGCTATACCGATTACGGGCTAAATCCAAGAACCATTTATTACTACAAGGTAAGCTGTGTTTCACATTCAGGTATTGAGGGAAATCTTTCCGCACCGGAAGAAACCTGGACATCACTTCCATATCATGCTGATTGGCCAAATAAAGAAATAAGTATAGATGATTTCGGCGGCAGAACGGAAGGCTCACCCATGACGGCCGATTTTGATGCCGATGGAAACAAAGAGATATATTTTACAATTTCAGAAGGTCCGGGACTCGATTATGATAGGGGTGGTATATTCGGCTTTTATCATGATGGTGAAGAAATATATGATATTGATCAAAACCCAACTGAATATGGCGGATTTTATAAATTTGATGAGGCTGGTTCGAGTGCTACTCCGGTTATTGGAGATCTAGACAATGACAATGTATTTGAAATAATTACCACCACCCATTACAGTGATGGAAACGACAAGCGAAAAATATTCATTCATTCCACAGTTGATAGTGACCAAAGCGGTGAACCCGATTTCTTGTGGTCAAACGGATTGGGAGGTCCAGAGGTAAAAGGTGCTGTATTGTCTGATATTGATAACAATGGAAGTATAGAAATAATGGTTAAAGCCAGATGGGGAGCGCCCTTGTATGTATTAAACGGTTCTGATTATTCGAATTATCCGGGACAATGGCCGGTTGATATTGATGCCTCTGGTTTTAGTATGCCTGTTGCGGCAAACATAAACAATTCCGGAGACAAAGAGATAATAATAGGTTATGCCACAAGTGATGATTGTGATGCAGGAATTTATGTTTTTAAATCAAATGGAGACCCTTATATTACAGGCACGAACGGATTGTTTTATCAGAATGGGCCTGCACCGGGTGAATACGACAGGATGGACAGCCCTGTAACGATAGCTGATATCTATAACAATGATCCTTATGATGAAATAATTTGTGTATCAGGCAGAAACGTACCTGGATATCCGGTGGGAAGAGTATTCATACTAAACTATCAGGGAGATTTTATTTCAGGGTGGGAATATGACGATCATACTTTCAGTTTAACAAATAGTGACCCCGGTAAACAATGGTTACCTGTTACGAGTGCGGCTGATATTAACGGTGATGGTAATATAGAAGTGTTAATCGCCAGTGATGAATATATTTATATTTGGGAAAAAAACGGATCAAACTTTATAGAACCGATATACGTGCAGGGACTTGAGGCGAAATTTATTGCACCACTCATTGCTGATGTTGATGAAGATGACGATGTTGAAATAATAATTGCATCAAATGGCTCAAAAAAGGGTATATATTGTTTTGATACCGACGGGCAAAGAGTATTGGGCTGGCCATTAAGGATAGACGGTATCTTTTCAACACCATGTATCGATGATATTGATAATGACGGAAAAAATGAAATTATCGCAACTTCCGGTGTAGAAGTACATGTTTGGGATACGGAAGGCGATGCCGACAAAGTAGAATGGGGCAAATACCGTCACGACCGGTACAACAGCGGCGTATATGGTGATTTTTGCCCGCATCAATCAAACCCCGAAACCATTACCGGTGTAGTGGAATGGACCGAAAATAAAATCCTTCAAAGCGATTTAATTGTCGAGCCGAATGCGAAACTTACCATTTATGGCAATGTGGCTTTACCCGAAGGGTCAAGGATCATTGTTAAGCCCGAAGGGGAACTTGTCCTGGATGGTTGTAAACTTACCAAAGCCTGCATCGGTAATTGGGAAGGGATTGAAGTAAGAGGTGATCCCGCTTCTTCTAACCAGGCCGACCAGGGATTGCTTACCATATTGAACGAAACCGTGATCGAACATGCCGATGTAGCTGTTCGCAACCACCATTTTGACCAGGATCTTGTTCCGCCCGTTTATTTTCAGGGGGGTGTTGTACATGCATTTAACTCCACATTTATCAACAACGACAGAGCGCTTGACTTTAGAAAATATAAATATAACAGCCATATCCATATCGAAAGTTGTGATTTTATTTATGATGAAAGCTATTCTAACATAGCAAACCCAGGTTATTTCGTGCGAATCAGGGATATGCAGGATGTGGAGATTATCGGTTGTGATTTCAGAAATAATACAGGGATAGATTTTAAAGGGAGGGGTATTTACATCTACCGGTCGCAGGTAAATATTAAAGGCAAATGTATCAGCATTTCACAACCTTGTACCGAATGGGAAAACGGTACATTTGTAAACCTTAGCTATGGTATCTATGCTATGGATAAAAGCGGAGGGGAATATGTAGATATCCAACATAACACATTTGATCATTGCCAGCGAGGTATATACATCAGCGGAATGGATGGTGCCTGGGTTACTTCCAATGAATTTTATATGCCTGTATCACTTGAATACGATATTGAAAAATACGGGCTTTATCTGAACACTTCAACAGGCTACCACATTGAGGCCAATACTTTCAAAGGGCCTTCGCCATCTGAATTGGGTCGCATAGGAATATATGTAAACGAATCCGGCGATGACTGGAATCAGATATACAATAATATGCTCGAAAACCTCAGACAGGGCATTCTCGCCTTTGGCGACAACAGATATGAAACCGAATTGGGCTTATGCATTAAATGTAATGATTTTGCCAATAATATAAATGATATTGTTGTTAACGGAAAGCTGGAAAGTGAGCATGGTATTGCATTTCATCAAGGCTTTCAGGGCAACCATGATACCCTTCCTGCGGGAAATACTTTTACACAGGATTTCCCCGGATTAGAGTTTAATTATTACAATGCTGACGGCATGGGATTTATTGATTATGTGTATCATGGTGATAATGGAACAAATGAAAAAGTTATTCCTCATCCTTTTTATTCTACTCAAACTATGCATATATCTCCTAATCCAAATGCAGAATATACCAAAGAGGGAGCTTGCCCATCAAAACTTGACGACAACAGCGGGCACATCGAAGATGACCGTGAAGGGATGGCTGAATCAGATTCGGAAATAGGTGAAAAAGAAGCACAGTTAGCAGCCTTAGTTGATGGAGGAGATACTGAGGAAATGAACTTTGATGTTTTGCTCAGTGTCCCACCAGAAGCTGGAGAGGTTTACCAGGACTTGATGAACCAATCACCTTTCTTGAGTGATACGGTTATGAAAACAGCCATTTACAAAGAAAATGTACTGCCCAATGTAATGATACGCAATGTACTGGTTGCCAATCCCCAATCGGCAAAAGATAATGAAGTAATGAGCGCTGTTGACGAACGTTTCGATCCCATGCCACAATGGATGAAAGACCAGGTATTGCAGGGTGTGAACATTACAGGTGCCAAAGAAGCCATTGAAGCGGAACTGGCAATGTGGAAACAAAAGCGTGGCGAACATTTTAACAACCTGTACCAGTATTATCGTAAGGATACAATTGATCCGCAGCCATCATCCGACACCCTTGAAATGCTGCTCACAGATGACCCGTACCTGTTTTCAAAATACCGGCTGGCATTTTTCTACTATAATAAACAGGATTATAATGCTATGAACAATGTATTGAACAATATTCCATCCGGTTTTGATTTGACAAATACGCAACAAGCCGTTCACCAGGATTATTTATCATTGTATAACATTCTTGAACAACTGGAAGGCAATGAACTGTTAGTTGACAGCGTTCAGGCTTCCCAGTTGGAAATACTGGCCGAACATGATGATTGGTTTCCTGGAGCTTATGCCCGTGATATTCTGATTGCCGCCGGTTTGATGGATTATGAAGAGCCAATCATCTTGCCGGACATATTGAAATCATCAGAGGTGATAGAAAATGAGACATTTGGTTTTGATGATAAACCGGAGGTATTAAATGTATTTCCAAATCCGGCAGAAGATTACATTATAGTGGACTATAATACAGAAGGATATTTTGGAGATATACTGTTGAGTATTATAGACCTTACCGGTAAACCTGTTTACGCCGAAGTTTGCTCAATAAACCGCGACCAGAAGGTGGTCAATACCAAAGACTGGAAGGCTGGGGTTTATCTAATAACTCTGTATGTGAACGGAAGAACAATTGAAAGTAAAAAAGTATCAATCAGATAAAAATATCCACAAATTCAAAAGTCCCTCTACAAATATGAGGGACTTTTGATAATGTTATAGATTAAATAGTGCAGTATGTAAATAAATTAAAAACATTAGAAAAATGAAAAAGATAATTATTGTTATTAGTTTGATTATTACAATCCCATTAATTCTTAAAGCACAAACTGAATCACCCTTCAGAAAGAAACCCTATTTATTATTTCAAAATAAATTGGATAATACAGAAACAATATATACCCCAGAAATAAGGGATATTGTTATTATGTGGCAGCTAAACAGTGTAGAAACCTGTACTATAGAATGGGGAATTGAGGACGACCCTGTAATTTATGAATTAGGTAGTGAATCAGTTGATCCGATTCAGGAAAGTGATATTCAATACAGATTCTCATTTCTAATAAATAACCTCATTCCAGAGGAAAAATACTATTATAAAGTTATTGCCCCAATTGATAATACTGAAGAATTCGAGGTAATTGAAAGTTCTTTTATATCCCCACCATTAGAAACATCAACTGATTTAACCTTTTATGCTTATGGTGATACACGTGGTAATGGAGTAAATGGTACTCCTCCCTATGAATCACTTTTTCATGATGAAGTCTGCCAGCAAATAAATGTAGAAATAAATTCAGACTTAACAAGCCAAACCTTTTTATTACATGCGGGTGACTGGAATAAACTGGATTCTGAAGATGAATGGAAATTATGTTATTTCAATGCTGATGATATTAATGCTGTTGAAATGCTTACAAAATTACCTGTTATGGGAACTTATGGAAACCATGAAACTTATGGAGAAGCTGGTGTAATATATGAAAAATACTGGCCATATAGTTATACTTATTATGATCACCCTATATGGGACCCAGTTGAAGCATTCTATTCCTTCGATTATGGTCCTGTACATGTTTGTTGTTTGTATATCATGGATGACTTTTGGGAACCAAGTCAGGGTCAAATAAACTGGTTAAATGCAGACTTAACAATTACGGATAAAAAATGGAAAATAATTTTTTTTCATGCACCAGGATACTCCAACAGTGGTGAGGAAGATAATAATGAGCATGTACAAAATATTATTCAACCAATGTGTGAACAATATAATGTTCAATTAGTTATTGCAGGTCATTATCACTATTATGCTCATTGGCTGGTAAATGGCGTTCATCATTTAACATTAGGTGGAGGTGGAGCACCTCTCTATATTCCTGGTTCCGGCGGATTAAAAGCTGAAAGTTTTCATCATTTTGCAAAAATAAATATCGAAGATGACTTTATGGATATCATAATAAATCATTATGATGATGGCCTTAGTACGTGGAAAAATGATTTTGATACATTTACCTTGCCCACATCATTACAAATATGTGATAATACACACGTAACCTGGGATGAAAATGTAACTTATGCTGATGAGATCAGAATTTGTTCTGGAAGTACTTTAACCATCTCTGAAGGGGTAACAGTTGGTTTTGTAGAAAATGGGAAAATAATTTTAGAAAGAGGTGGAAAACTTGAATTAGATGGATGTACGCTTACCAGCGTTAATGATAATGAATTGTGGGCCGGTATTGAAGTATGGGGTACATCAACAGCTGGGCAAAATCCAATTGACCAGGGTTGGGTAGAGATAGAGTCAGGAGCTTTAAATCAAAGCACTATCAAGAATGCTATTTGTGCGATCCGTGCTGTCAAAATGGAGTATGTACCACCTCCTGAAGATAATCTGCCTAACTATAGTTTTACCGGTGGCATCATCCAGGCCAGCGATGCCCAGTTCATCAATAACCAGACAGCCATCCAATTTTATTCTTACCCGCACATCAGTGTTAGCTACTTCAACAATTGTGTTTTCAAACTGGACGATAGCTATTTCGGTTATGAAGAACCTGTAAACTATATGGTTGTTGAAAATATGACAGGAGTGGATGTTACCTTCTGTAATTTTTTAAATGAAAAAACCTCTGAACCCGAATATACCGGGATATTAAGCGAAAAATCTACCATATTTATTGAGGGTGATTGTGTTTCGGGAACGCCTTCCGATTGCGATGAATGGGATAACGGCGAATTTATCAACCTGGAATACGGTGTATATGCCACAGCTGCCACAACTACCCGGAAAGTTGACATCCGTCATACTGATTTTATTAACAATTACAGAGGAGTTTATCTTAGCGGCATGACCTCACCCAGGGTGACATCAAATTTATTTCAGTTTGATCTGGATGTTGGCAGTAATGGATATGGGTTATATCTTGATGAATGCACTGATTATTGGGTAGAAGATAACGAGTTTCAAAAGATCCTTCAATTACTCAACCACCTGACCCTATAGGCATCGGTATCATAGTCAACGAATCGGGCAGGGATCCCAACCAGATCTACCTGAATGAGTTTAACTATGTAGAAGAAGCCATCAAGGTACAGGGGAAAAACCGCAACGGAAAAAGTCCGAAAGAAGGATTAGTAATCAAGTGTAACGACTATAATGATACAGGTGCGGACGAAACCATTATCTGGGAACATCCAATAATACATAGTGATGCAGGTATAGCAGGAAACCAGGGAGAAGGTACACTAAACATCGAAGACATGGCAGGCAATATTTTTTATTATGAAACCAGTGCTGCCGATTATGATGATATCGACAATACGGCTAACTATATTGATTATTATTTCTCTACTAATGCAAGCAATAATAATGTCGAACCTATGGATGCCCAATTTGATGTTACGGTGGATAAGCATGGAAAACCTACAACATTAGAGTGGAGCCTTGAGGAGGCCTGCGAATCGGGAATCAACCCCGGCGGTGGTGGCGGTATAGAAGATGAAAGAGGTAAAATGAGCGATGCCCAATCGGGGATCGAAAGCACCGAAGCAATATTAACAGCAATGATAGACGGCGGTGATACCGAAGCATTAAATACCGAAGTTGAAACCAGCACCCCACCCGAAACAGTGCAGGTATATAACGAACTGATGAGCGAATCGCCAAACTTGTCGGAAACTGTAGTAGAAAGCACTATTGAAAAGGAAACAGTACTTCCGAATGCAATGGTACGTAATGTAATGGTAGCCAACCCACATACGGCCAAATCACTGGTATTACTCGAAAAACTGGATGAACGCTTCGATCCTATGCCCGAATATATGAAAGCCCAGATACTGGCAGGCCGCAGTATTCAAAACCTGAAACAGGAACTGGAAGCGCAACTGGCAGGATATAAACTGGAAAAGGCAATAGCCATGAACAACATTATCCGTTATTACAATGAGCAACTGGAACATCAGGCAGCATCCGACAGCATCCTGGCCCTGTACCAGGAAGACAATACTTTAAATAGTAATTACCGCCTTGCCTGGTTATACCTTGAACAGGGTGAGTACCAGTTGGGAGAAAATATAATAAATAACATTCCGGCCTTGTTTAATCTTGATGAAGATGAGCAGCAGAGATACACCGAAATGTTAGATATTTATATCATGCTCTCAGACTTGTATGAAAACGGTAATACCATTGCTTCCTTAACGGCAAGCCAGTTAACAGAATTACAAGCGCTGGCATCAGGAGGAACAATACCTGCAAGGGCTTATGCAAGGAATATACTGATGGCCATTGGTGAACTGGAGTACGAAGAACCTATTCTGTTTTCTGATCCCTACAAGTCATCAGAAGCAATAGAGGAATACAATAATCTTGTCAATACCAAACCGCCACAAATGCTTGAAGTATATCCCAACCCATCTAAGGATTATGTGATATTGGAATACAAACTGGAAACAGAAGCAGATTTCAGTATTCAAATCAAGGATGTTACAGGTAAAACAATCCATACATTAACAACTACCGGGAAACAAGACCAGATAACGATAGTAACCGAAAACTGGAAATCGGGCGTGTATATTGCAACATTATTAATTAATGGAAATTCAATAGAAAGTGTTAAATTTACACTGGTAAAATAACCGTTATCAGTCTCCCTGTGTTTAAAATCCGGGAGGCTTTTTTTTAAAATATTTGATATGAAAAGAGTAATTTTAGTATCGGTTCTAATCCTGGCAATATTAACCGCTTTTTCACAGAAATGGGAACATACAATAGGTGAGCCAAACCATTATGAAGATAGCAGAAGGGTTATTGAGTATTATGACAATGGGTATTTAATACCTGCCCAATATGATGATTTAGGATGGTTGGTTAAAACTGACATTAATGGGGTTGTATTATGGGATAAAGTATTGGGTAATTATCCTGAACAGGTAATTATAGAGAAAACTGTATATGATGAGCAGGGAAACATATACCTGTTTGGCACCTTGCACCAGTATATAGAGCCTTTTTGGCCCCTTGCAATAAAACTTAATGCTTGTGGAGAATTGCAGTGGTGTAAACATTTATACTTTGAAGAATACGTTGATGGAGCATTTTATGATGCCATAATGCTTGAAAATGGTGATTTATTAGCCGTAGCCAATATGCCAGATGAGGATCAACATGATATGATATACCTTTTTTGCATATCTCCTGATGGCGAGTATAAGTGGAAAAAATCTTATGCTTCCTGTGATAATTATCCTGATTTTGAAATGCGCCTTGGCAGCCGTATCCAGTTTTTTGATGATATTTATATTATCAGCGGATATGTATATTCCCCTCATCCGAATTATCCGACAACTAGTTCAATAAGACCGATGTTTATAGGAATAGATAACGATTTTAAAGAAATTTGGTTGCTTGAGTTTGGATTAATGGATAATATGAAAGGGAAAGCATTAGAAACGATTCAAATAAATGGTTCTTTGTTTATGGGGGTGGGGCGGTACAGGTATGGAGGAAACCATATGAATGCATGGGCTATGCTTTATAATGATGAAGGAGAGCAGACAGGTTACCAGGTAATCTCAAATGACAAATTGGGTCCTGAAGTTAATGAATCAACATTTTATGAAATTGAACGGGTAAATGATAGTATATTCATTGCAACTGCTGGATTTTTATACGACGAAGAAGGTAATTCCCAGGGTGAGATTGTTTTTGATACAATAGGGAATGTGTATAATTATGTAATCAGAGCAGGAACAAGTGGTTCACCGCATCTATACAAAACCTTTGATAATAAATATGTAATAGCAACCAGCTACCGTTATCCCGATTTAAGTTATGATGTATATTTATACAAAGTGAACGACAGCCTTGAGCATGATACTATTTATCCCGGCAATTACAATTACGACAGCCTATGCACAGAACTGCCCATACAATCTGGTGTTATCGACCTAGCAGGGTGCAGCATTATAACTAATATTGATGATGTGCCGTGGTTTGAGGATTATAATAAAAAGAAAAAGACTATAAGGATTAAAGCTTTTCCTAATCCGGTAAATGGAGATGAAATAACTTTTAAGTTTCAAAATATGGAGCACCACAAAAACATGGAATTAAAGTGTTTTAATGTTTTTGGGGATTTGGTTTTTAAGGAAAGGGTATACCAATATCAAGGGAAGAGTGAAGTGAGTGTACAAGGATGGTATTCTGGAATCTATATTGTGCTGGTTTATACTAACGGACAGATTGTAGGCCATAATAAATTTATTGTACAGTAATTCCCGATATATTACAAACCATTGAAGCAGCAGTTGCTGGAAGTATATCCCAATCCTTCGGATGATTATGTGATATTGATATACAAGCTGGAAACAAAGCAGGCAGGGACAATAGAGATACAGGATATGTCAGGAAAGATAATCCGGGTAATGGAAATGACGGAAAAGCTTTTTCGCTTCTTTTGTTGGTTCAGTATAATCCACATTAGCCACTTTAACAAAATCGAAATTTTTAATTAGTTCCAAAAAAAATCCCACTTTGCTGTCCTTTATGTTTAAAGTTATTTGTGTCATATCAAAATACTTGATGCTTTATAAAAGCTCTCTTTTCTACAAAGGTATAAAACAAAAATACACAATCCAAACCCATTTTAAATTAAACAAATAATTTAAGGTAAATATTATATTGGTTTAAATTCTTGTGGAATTATCCCGACCTTTGCATCAATATAAGAAATCACAATTTGTAACTTATCAATCAATACAATGAAACTAAAAATATTTGTTTATGCCGGAATCGTTTTACTGGCAGTATTTACCAGCAGTTTTACATTATTTTATACCTCCTGTAATTCTGCCAACTCCATGATACCCCCACCTGACTACGATACGTATGAGCAGGATTGGAAAAAAGTAGATTCTTTGGTCAGTAAAGGTCTGCCACAATCTGCCCTGAACATGGTTGATGCGATTTATGACAAATCTCAAAAGGAAGATAATCATCCCCAATACATAAAAGCCATATTATACAAAATCAAACTCAAATCTGACTTTGAGGAAGAGTTTATCGAGAAGATCATTCAGGATATGCAATTGCAAATAGCAAAAGCTGAAACTCCTGTTAAACAAATTCTGCATTCAATAACAGCCGATATTTACTGGCGTTATTACCAGGCCAACAGGTACAAATTTCTTGACAGGACAACGGCTGTAAATATTGAAAAAGAAGATATTCGTACGTGGGACTTGAAGACACTTTTGAATGAAGTAATTAATAATTACCAGGCTTCACTTGAAAACAGTGATGAGTTAAAGATCACAGATTTAAAAGCCTATGATGTAATATTGGAAACTACCAAAGAATCGAAAAAATACAGGCCAACTTTGTACGACTTTTTGGCTCACCGTGCAGTAGACTTTTTTATGAATGATGAATCTTCCATTATTCAACCGGTTTACAAATTTGAATTGGATAAAGAAGAATATTTTTCAAAGGCACTAACTTTTAGTAAGTTAAAATTGGAAACCCGCGATTCACTTTCCCTGAAATTTTACGCTATGCAGATTTTGCAGGATCTGATTGGTTTTCATTTGAATGATGAAGAACCAACCGCTATGGTAGATGTAAATTTGAAACGATTAAAATTTGTTCATCAAAATTCAATCCTGCCGCTTAAGGACAGCCTTTATCTCAACAGATTGGAGCAAATGGAAAATAGAATTTTGGCGTATCCTTCATCAACAGAAGTAAGTTATGAAATTGCCAAAGCATACCAAAATAAAGGAAGGCAATACAAACCCTTATTAATTTCAGATCAATACAAATGGGAAACCAAAAAAGCTTATGAAAAATGCCAGGAAGCCATTAAACGCTTCCCTGAATCTGACGGAGCACAAAATTGCCGGGTGTTGCTTTCACAAATTGAAAAGCCGGATTTACAATTGAAAGTTGAAGGTGTTTATGTTCCGCAAAAACCATCACTTTCATTTCTGGAATTTCGAAACACTCCAAAAGTTTTTTTCAAGTTAATCAATCTTGAACACGGCCAATACAGGGAAATTACACAAAATTACAGGATCAATAAGGAGCTATTGGATAAATACAATTCATTGCCCGCTTTTACAACCTGGGATATTGATTTACCCGGTGACGGTGATTTTCAAAAACATGCAACAGAAATAAAAATACCGGAACTGCCTTTGGGCTTTTTTGTTTTATTGGCTTGTAACGATCAGGAATTTAATACCGATAGTAACTACTTTGCTTCAACCACATTTTGGGTTTCCAATATCAGCTACATTTCTCAGGATTCTAAAAGTGGGACAAAGAAATTTTTTGTAATGGATCGTACTTCGGGCATTGCTTTGGAAGGTGTAACGGCCCAGGTTTTCTACAAAAACTATAATTATCAATCACGTTCATACGAGTATGTAAAGGGAGATAGCTTTATTTCAGATGGTGATGGTTTTATTGAGATTCCGGCTCAACAGGGAAACAGCGGGCGCAATTCCTTTTTTATAGAATTCACAAAAGGAAATGAGAAACTTGTTACAGGCGAAAGGTATTACCATTCGGCTCATTCACCCGCTGAAGAAAAAAAACAAACCAAAACCTGGTTATTCACCGATAGGGCCATTTATCGCCCAGGTCAAACCATCTATTTTAAAGGGATTGTCATTGATAAATTAGGAAATAATTATGAAATAAAACAGGATTATAAAACCACCGTTGAATTTTATAATGTGAATTATCAGAAAATTTCTGAATTCGAACTGGTAACCAATGAATACGGTTCTTTCAACGGATCATTCATTGCACCCAAAGGGGTTTTAAATGGTAATATGACCATTAGAAATAATACCGGTTCAATTAATATTTCAGTCGAGGAATACAAACGGCCAAAATTTGAAGTAGTATTTAATCCTGTACAGGGAAGCTATAAGCTTAACGAAAATGTGCAGGTCACCGGAAATGCAAAAGCTTATGCCGGCAGCAATATCGACAATGCATCGGTAAAATTCAGGGTTTTGCGTCATTTACGTCTTCCATACAGGTATTGGGCATATGATATTTATCCGGGCCAACCGACCATGGAAATAATCAATGGCACAACAAATACAAATGAAAACGGTGAATTTACGATTGAATTCAAAGCCATTCCCGATCACACCGTATCGTCAAAATATAATCCGGTTTTCTTTTACAGAATCTTTGCCGATATAACAGATATGAATGGTGAAACCCAATCCGCAACAACTGAAGTTGGCGTAGGATATACAGCTTTGGGTATCAAGTTTGGAATTGAAGAAACCATTGAAAAAAATGACCTGAAAGACATTAAAATAGTTACAGCAAATTGGAATGGGCAACCTGTACTGGCAAAAGGAAAAATTACTTTTACGAAGTTAAAGGAACCTGAACGATTATTGAGGGATAAAAAATGGGGTTCCGTACCAGATATTCAAATCATTTCAAAAGAAGATTATATAAAATATTTTCCTTTGGATGCGTATGGCAATGAAGGTAGAATGGATAAACTGCAGGAAGAGTCAGTTGTGGAAACATTGGATTTCGATACCGGATCAGATTCTATAATTACTTTATCCGAAACTGCTAAATGGAAGGCAGGCCGCTATGCTGTTAATGTTCAAACAACCGACAGCTATGGTGAAAAGGTTGAATTGACCAAATATTTTACCCTCTTTTCAAAGGATGCCAAAAAGCCACCGGTCAACGAGATCAATTGGTTCCATATTTTAAAGGAAAAGGGAGAGCCCGGTGAAAATGCAGCTATTATAATTGGAACAAAAGATAAAAATGTGAGGGTGTTGTATGAAGTGACGTATAAAGAAAAAACAATAAGCAGGCAGTGGCTAAAACTTTCGGATGAGCAACGCAAAATTGAAATTCCCATCCTCGAAGAATACCGGGGAGGCTTTAAGGTGAATGTTGTATTTGTTAAGCATAGCAGGAGTTTTAATAATAGTTTTAACGTTCATGTTTCTTTTGCCAATAAAGAACTGGAATTTGAATTTCTTACTTTCAGGGATAAACTGATACCCGGACAACAGGAAGAGTGGAGGATAAAAATTAAAGGCAAAAAAGGTGACCTTGTGGCTGCCGAACTGCTGGCTTCCATGTACGATGCGTCGCTTGATATTTTAAAATCAAACCGATGGAATTTTCATTTGTACGATAAGATTTACAGCCACAATTCATGGAGTTCTATGTCTGCATTTGGTTCGCACCAAAGTAACTTTTATTTACCACAAACAGGAACCTCCGTACAATCTGTTTTCCGAAACTATGATCAGCTCAACTGGTTTGGGTTTAATTATTTTGGTGGCTGGCCACGTTACAGGAAAGGCATAGTCGCTGACGGTGATGTGATGTACGATCAGCAAGTCCTTCCCGGGCAGGGACTTGATATGGAAGCGGAAGAACAGGCTTCCGGTGAAAATGATAATAAAGCAGAAGAAGATACTGACCAAGAAGTATCTTCCTGGGCTGCTACAACAGGTGGAGGGAAATTAGGAAAAGATGAGGATTTTACCGGATTGCAGATAAGGCGCGATTTTCGTGAAACCGCTTTCTTTTACCCTGCATTACACACAAATGAAGCAGGAAATATTGAGATTTCATTTACTATTCCTGAGTCTCTCACAAAATGGAAGCTAATGGGATTGGCACATTCAAAAGATTTGGAATATGGCATGTTCGAAAAAGAAATAGTTACGCAAAAGGATTTGATGGTCATGCCAAATCCACCACGATTTTTCAGGGAAGGCGATAAAATTTTTTTCACGGCGAAAATTGTAAACCTAACTGAAAATGCTCTTTCTGGAGAGGCAAAAATTACATTTTTCGATACGAGGACGATGGAGGATATCACTGACCAAATATGCAGCGATATTGCTGTCAGAGAATTTGAAGTCGCAAAAGGAAAAAGTGATATGGTTGAATGGAATATCAACATTCCCGATTTTGCAGATGTAATTACCTATAAAATTATTGCCAAAGCAGGAACTTTTTCAGATGGTGAAGAGAAACCTATTCCAGTTTTGAGCAACAGGATGCTGGTTACAGAGTCACTTCCACTTCCTGTTAAAGGTAATGAGACAAAATCCTTCAAATTTGAAAAACTACTGAAATCAGGGAAAGGGAAATCCACGATCAAAAATCATAAACTCACTTTGGAATTTTCTTCCAATCCTGTCTGGTATGCTGTTCAGGCGTTGCCTTACATTATGGAATCGGAGTACGAATCAGCGGATAATGTTTTCAACAGGTATTATTCCAATAGCATTGCATCCCACCTCGTTGGCTCAAGCCCGAAAATAAAACAAGTATTTGATGTGTGGAAAAATTTCTCACCAGATGCCTTGCTCTCAAACCTTGAAAAAAATGAAGAATTAAAATCCTTATTGCTGCAGGAAACCCCCTGGGTGCTGGATGCAAAAAATGAATCTGAGAGAAAGCAAAGGGTGGCCTTGTTGTTCGACCTGAACAGAATGTCGGATGAATTGAGTTCGTCATTAAGAAAGCTGAAGCAAAAACAATCTCCAAACGGGGGTTGGCCCTGGTTCAAAGGTATGCCCGATAGCAGGCACATCACGCAAAACATAGTTACAGGCTTTGGTCATTTAAAACAATTGGGAGTTGCAAATCCGTGGGATAACAGTGAAACAAAGGACATGCTCAGAAAAGCTATTCGTTATCTCGATCAGAGGATCAAAGAAGATTATGAGAAACTTTTGGAACGTCATCCTGAAAATATGGAAGACAATCATCTGAGTCAGGTTCAGATACAATATTTATATGCTAGAAGTTATTTTCTTGATGAAATGGAGATTTCTAAAAACTATGCTGATGCTTTCAACTATTATCGTGAACAGGGTAAAAAATACTGGCCCGAAAATAGTATTTATTTGAAAGGTATGATTGCTCTGGCCTTGAACGAGATTGGAGAGAAATCCATTCCTTCGGAAATTATGGCCTCAATTAAAGAGTATGCTTTGTATTCGGATGAATTGGGCATGTACTGGCGAGATAACCGGGGCGGTTTTTACTGGTACGAGGCTCCGATAGAAACACAGGCTTTACTGATCGAAGCATTTAACGAAGTTTTGAATGACAAAGAATCAGTTGAGCAAATGAAAATATGGTTGCTGAAACAAAAACAAACACAAAACTGGAAAACAGGAAAAGCCACAGCAGAGGCTGTTTATGCACTATTACTAAGAGGATCTGATTGGCTTGTTAATGATGAATTGGCAGAGATTAAGATTGGTTCCGAAGAAATTGATCCTTTTAAAAGGGATGATACAAAAGTAGAAGCCGGAACAGGATATTTCAAAACTTCCTGGGCAGGAAGTGATATAGAACCGGAAATGGGAAATATTACTGTTACCAATAAAAACGAAGGGATTGCCTGGGGCGCTGTTTACTGGCAGTATTTTGAAAATCTTGATAAAATCACAACCCATGAAACACCGCTGAAACTTCAAAAAAGGTTATTTGTTGAAAGAGATACAGATGCCGGCCCTGTCATTGAACCTGTTGAAGATGAGCAGGAGCTTAAAATAGGAGATAAAATAAAAGTCAGGATTGAACTTCGGGTTGACCGTGATATGGAATATGTACATATGAAAGACATGCGGGCCTCGGCCTTTGAACCTGTTAATGTTTTGTCCGGTTATCGCTACCAGGGTGGATTGGGATATTATGAAAGCACCCTGGATGCTTCAACCAATTTCTTTTTTGATTACCTGCGAAAAGGAACCTATGTGTTTGAATACCCATTGATTGTTTCCCAAAAAGGAGACTTCTCAAATGGGATCACAACTATTCAATGTACGTATGCGCCTGAGTTCACAAGTCACTCGGAAGGAGTGAGGGTGATAGTTGAATAATGTTAAAGGATGTTCTTATAAGTTAGCTACGGGTTTAGTTTCCTGAACAGCGATACTGTCCAATTGTTCCCGATACTTCTCGACGATTGTCCAGTACTCACCCAAATTTACTGTATCTACTGGTTTGGCTGGAGGGGATTTAACTTTTAATGGATCAATGGCCTTTCCGTTTCTGTAAAACCGGAAATCAAGATGGGGTCCGGTAGATCTTCCGGTGCTGCCTACATAACCGATCACATCGCCTTGTTTAACATGAGCGCCTTGTTTAATACCTTTTCCAAATTTTGACAGATGAAGGTATGCAGTTGTATAAGTTCCGTTATGCTTGATTTTTACAATATTTCCATTGGCGCCTTTCCGTGCTGCAAATGTCACTACACCTTCACCCACCGCATGGACGGGAGTTCCGTAGGCAGCCGCATAATCCACTCCATGATGGGGACGTCTGACCTTAAGTATTGGATGAAGGCGACTATGAGAAAACCTTGAACTGATCCTTTTAAACCTAAGCGGTGCCTTTAAAAATGTTCTTCTCATACTATTGGCCCCATCATCAAAATAATCTCCGATACTGTCCTGAACAAAGTAGAAAGCATAAAAATCAAAATCGGCATGATTAAAAAGTGCTGCATAAACTTTTCCAACACCGATACATTCACCCTCAACAAATAACTCCTCAAAAATAACTTTGTAATAGTCACCTTTTTGGATGCCGAAAAAGTCAATGGCCCAGGCATAAATTTCTGATAGTTCATTGGCCAGGTTCGGGTCAGCATTATTTTCAACCATGGCATTCCATAAAGATGAACTGATAGTTCCGGAAGTTGTATTCAGCCTGACATCTATTTCTTTTTCTCCCACATGAACATGTACAGAATCCCGCAAGTCAAAAACTACATATGAGGTTGGAGAACTTTCGTATACAAAATACTGCACATTCTGTAAAGTATCATTTGAACAAAGAACAGTATACCTGTTTCCTGCTTTAATTTTCCTGACATCAAAAACCTTTTTCGATCTTTTCGACAGTAAATCAATTTTTTGATAATCTACTTTATAACCCAGGAGAATATCGGCCAGGAACTGGTTTTTCTTGATTTTATCTTTATAAACTACAAGCGAATCTATGATAATCCCGTAGGCCATTTGAGGAACATATTCCTCGTTGATTTCGGTCAGTTCTTCGGAAGGTTTATTTTTATTTGATGACAGTCTTGAGAATAGAATAATGGCTGCCGCTCCAACGACAAGTAAGATAATTCCTGCAATTCGTTTAATATTCATCCGGGATTTATATGTATTATTTAACTTAACTTCAGCAAAAATAGTATTTCTAATAAATAAGAATATGGGTGTACAACAAAATTTATCAGCTATTTAAATGGAACACAGACTTCGCTGATCAAGCTGATAAACACAGGTAAACACAAAAGAAATCCTGATGAAATATCACCAGGATTTTTTTCATAAATGTTTATGGTCAGACTTTTTACCTGTGGTGAAAAAATTTAATGGATAATGACAAGTTTTTTCGCCTCAGTCTGCAATTCAGATCCTTCCAGCCTGTAATAATAAATTCCGGCTTCCCATTCATTTACTTTAACAGCAATCTTCTGTGTATTTTCATTTACATCAGTTGTATATACTTTTTGCCCTGCAGCATTGTAAACAATAAATTCTAAAGTTTGCGAACCTGAAACAGAAATATTAAACCTTACATCACCTTTTGCAGGATTGGGGATAGGATTCGACAGTAATATGTTATTTGGCAAACCCGGAATATTATCTTCACCAGTGGTTGCCTCTTCAACTATAATAACTTCAAAATCATCAAAATAAAATCCATCTTCGGTTACATAAGTATCGGTTTTTAGCATGAATCTAAAGGAAACATTGTTTCCAATATAATCAACCAGATCTATTTCTTCCTGAACCCAATCCGTCTGGAAACCATCATAAAGTGGTTCACCTTGTGCCTGATTGCTATTTCCTGTAACTGTATATTTCCCTTCAAGCGGTGTCCAGGATGTTCCTCCATTCGTAGAGATCATTAACTGTACATAATCCCATCCTTGCTCGATCTCCCATTTCCCCCAAAATTTAAGTTCGGCATAGCATGCAGTACCCAGATCAACTTCACCATTAAAAATAGCAGCACTTGTGTGATTATTGGGGTAATTTCCTCCCGGTGAATCAGTGATCGATCCGGTTGGAGAATGATAGCTTAAAGTGGTTACATCCCAGTTTGGAGATACCCAATTGGTTAGTGTGTTGCAATCATCTTCATATAATACTACTGGTTCTCCAAATATCTTATTAATGGTATCGGTTAATACAAAATCACCATTGTCAACAGATAGAAGAAATTGGATCAGCGTACAATTAGGTACCCATGGTAAAAGTGTGTATTCAATTGAATCGGTAATGGTTTCCAAAATCTCCATGCCAGCGTATACTTTAGGATCGCCAGTAGAAACAATAACATCAGAAATAGGTTCAATACTTACTGTAAAAGTTCCTCCATCTTTCAATCCCAGGCGAGTTGCATCATAATTTAGATAACCGGAATTCTCATTGGTAATAATAGATGTATTAACTTTTACGTCACAAAATATACCGGAAAATGCAGCAGCCAGGATATTTTGAATCATATTTTCCTGTGCAATAGGAATTATTCTGTTAATCGGACACCAGAAATCGTCATCACTGCCTCCTAATTCCGGAGTGTAAGCAAAAATCTTGTCTTTTGTTGTTTGTTCACCGTACATCCAGTCGTCGGAGCCGCCGTTGGTTTCGTATATGGCGGTTGCTCCTGGTCCGTAAGTATAATGGCTGTCCGTTGTCATTAATGCAGCATAAGCTTCCAAAATATCATCATCTTCGCATGGTTCGGCAGTATATCCCCAGGTATATAACAATAAATTACTGTATGTATGGTAATTCAAAGCAATCCTGAATTCATGAGCCTCACAAAAATCCCTGACAGCAGCTATTTCGGGTTCCGAAAAAGGTGCTGTTCCCCTGTATGTTTCATCCCACGGATCGGGTGATGATCCCTGATTATTCAATCCCCACATATATCCGTAGTTTCTGTTTGGGTCAACACCAAACGAACCGCCTCCATTATTTCTCCTGTTTTTCCGCCACATCCCTCCTCCGTTTGGCGCTATCGTCTGGTTGTAAACATAGCCATCCGGATTCACCACCGGAACAAAATACATTTCATAATTATTTACCAGGGTATTGATAAAAGGGTCTGTTTCATAATTCTCCAATAAATAATACATGTAAAATAGCAATGTCATTACTCCTGCCGGCTCGCGGGCATGATGGAGTGAATTATAAAGAACTTCCGGCTCCTCTTCATTGATATTCGGATTGTCTGAGATTTTTACCATCCATAACTCACGGCCCTCAATGGATAGACCAAGGGATTCCTTGGCCGTAATTAAATCGGGAAACAGATTAACCATATTATCGAGATGAGTCACGATTTCATCATACGTAGCATGACCGCTCATTGAACCGAAATCAAAATTTTCAGGTACTTCATAGTCGCCTGCATCTTTATAATCATCAATGTCGGTTGATAAGCCAATATTTCTTTCTTCATAAAATTTTGCTACATCCTCAATCAGGATTTCATAATCCAATCCAAGTTCATTAATTTTAATTAAATCGTTTTCCGAAAAATCGGAAATTAGAAAAACACCTTTTTTGTAAATCCCTTCGGTAACATCAAAGCCGGCTTCGGCAAGGAGTTGAATCCCACTTTCTCCTGTTAATACTTTAACCTTTGAATATTTTTCCTGTTGTGCAAAAACTGAAATAGAAAAAATGGCAATAATCAGTAAAATAGTAAACCTCTTCATATTTTTTATTTTAAAATTTAATACAGAGACATTTCAAGGTTATTAATAGTTGCGTTTAAAAAGGATTATTGTTTTTACTTGTATTTTTAGTTTAACTTGAAAACCCACCGTCTTTGACGGTGGTAATGTTCTGACGGCTATGCCTTAACTTTGTGGCATGAGCAAATATAAAAAGTTGTCGCATGTTGTATACAAATGTGATTATCACATTG
>JAUVJI010000027.1 GCA_030596605.1 Bacteroidales bacterium | reverse complement strand
ACCGATTTATACTTTTCAATTGTTTCCTGGAATAATCTTTTATTATCTGTGAATTTTATCCTACCTATTGTGAGGTGAGGTACAAAATTTTGGCGATCTCTTTCAAACCCTAAATCTCCCATTCTATTAAGAACATCATTAGCCAGGGCTTTTAATTCCCCCATCCTGTCTACACCAAACTATATTACCCTTGGTTTGTAATGGCTTCCAAAAATTCCAACATCTTTTAAATAAAATGAAAATCCAGTATGATGTTTTGCTATTTCCAATAAAGCCGAAACGATATCAGCTATTTTATTTTCTTCTGTTTCGCCAAAGAATTTAAGTGTAATGTGAAGATTGTGGGGATCAACCCAATTTATTTTATCATTCCTGCACGCTGATTTAAGCTCATTATAAATCTGTAAAGATTTATCGTTCGGATTTATTTTGATGGCTGCAAAGATTCTCTTCATCCTACTATAATTTTTTATTTGACAGGTTTATACGGATGAAATAGCCATTAATATTGGGTTTCATGTGTGTATTTTAGTACTCATGGCTGTTTCATAAAATAAATATATTTTGCCTGTAAATTTACGATTAATTTATACTTTTGCATCGCAATTAACTATTTTGGGGCATTAGCTTCCCGAAGAATCGGGACAGGCAACTTCGCTAAGGCCCGAAAATAAATGGGGCATTAGCTCAGTTGGCTAGAGCGTTTGACTGGCAGTCAAGAGGTCATCGGTTCGACTCCGATATGCTCCACCTTCGCCCTCCGAAGTCACGCTTTAGCTTGACGAAGGAGGGCGTTTTATTTTTTTATTTACCCACCCTATTATACCCACAAATAATTGATAATAGAACATTTTTTGAGAAATAGAAAAGATGTCCTTTATTTTTTTCATATCAATCTATTTCTTATATTTGTGGTCAATAATAATCAAGAATCAGAATGAGAAATCTTGCTATTCTATTCCTTGCCATTCTTTTTACTTTACCTGCATTAAGCCAAAAGGTAATTTCAGGTAAAAGTCAGATTACACCAATAAAGCTCACTCCTGAATACAAAAGAGGGATACCGCCGAATTTGTTTGTTAAATATGAGTTTCAGGATAAAAACAGTAATGGTATTCTCGAAGCAAATGAAACAGCTAATTTGAATATTGAGATCACAAATGAAGGAAAAGGGCCGGCTCAGGGATTATTTGTTAAAGTAAGCGATAATATTTTCGATAAAGAATTTTTCATTGAGGATGGCACAGAAATCGCCTTTATTTATCCTGACCAGAAAGTTGATGTGAATATTTCAATTAAAGCCGGATTAAATATTAAGTCAGCAGAACATAAACTTGAAATTTCAGTTTCTGAACATTTTGGTTACGACATGGATCCTGCCTATCTGATATTAAGCACTTTAAAGTTTCAGGAACCTGAATTGGTATTCTCCGGACTCGATATCGTTGATGCTGGTCAAGGGACTGGGGCAATTGAAGAAGATGGTGAATTACAGGCAGGAGAGCTGGTCAAAGTAAAATTAGTTATTCAAAATATCGGCCAGAATATTTCCAAACAAACCACATACAAGATTGAATCGACTGATAATAATATTTACATTTCTGATGGTCAGGGAAACCTTGGAGATATTTCAATAGGGGAAGTAAAAGAATTTTGGATTTCTCTTAGTCCAAATAAACGAGTAACCACACAGGGAAAACTACCGGTTTACCTAACTGTCACAAATGATTATTATAGGGGTAGTTTGAAAGAATTTCAGCTTCCTATTTCACTCAACCAGAAACCTCCCGAGCCGTCTATTGTTGAAGTAAAGCCTGATATTGAAAGCCTGAAACAACAGGTTGCCCGATTTGAATATAATTCCAATAAGATCACTGCAAATGTTGGGAGCATCATCGACATCCGTCAGGTTGCCCCATCCAAAACCCAGCGACCTGATGCTATAGCCATTATTATCGGAATTGAGAAATACGAATATTTTGCACCTGCACCTTATGCTGCCAATGACGCTAAAGTGATGAAAGAATATTTCAGGAATGTATTGGGCATTCAAAAAGTTTACATCTATACCAATGACGATGTGAGTGGGTTCTTCTTTGATAACAACTTCGACCCAAATTTCGGTGAGCTTCAAAAAGCAATTGTAAAAGGGCAAACCGATCTGTTTATTTTCTATTCCGGACATGGTATGCCATCCAAAGATGGCTCAACAATTTATTTATTCCCGTCTGATGGTCGCATCGAAGCGCTTGACCGTCAGGGATACGATTTGAATAAACTTTACAATAACTTGGAAGCCCTTGGTGCAAAGTCGGTGACTATATTTATGGATGCTTGTTTTACCGGGGACTCAAGGGCAAGTGAGCAAATTGAAACGAAGAACCTTGTTTCTATGAAAGGCATCAGGATTCAAGCAAAGGTGGTTCAGCCCTGGCTAAGCAATCCGAATTTTACGGTATTCAATTCTTCTGATTTCAATGAGACTTCATTAGGATTTGATCCCTCCGAAACCGGATTATTTACTTATTACCTCTGTGCAGGATTACAGGGTAATGCAGATGCAAATGCTGATAATAAAATAACCGCCGGTGAATTGCAGGATTATGTTTCCGCTCAGGTGATGGAAACATCCATCAAAATTCGGGGGATTCAAACACCACAGTTTTATGGAAATAGGGAGATGATATTGAGTGAATATTGAGGAAAGGTGGCCACAGATTCACAGATTGAAATTAAAAAATATAATTATCACAGATTAATGATATGAAATATTCGGAAAAGGATTATCCGCTGCAGCAGGAAAGCTATCAAATCATTGGTATTTGCATGGAAGTACATCGGATATTGGGAAAAGGATTATTGGAAATAGTATATTAGGATGCGATAGAATATGAATTCAGGAATAAAGAAATTCCTTATGAGCGAGAAAAAATACGATATGGAATACAAAGGAATTATTCTTCCACATCATTTTTATGCTGATTTTGTAATTTTTGACAAAATTATTTTGGAAGTCAAGGCACAAAAAGGGATTGTTGAAGATCATATAAGTTGGGTGTTAAATTATCTGGCTATTTCGAAATGCCCGCTGGGATTAATAGTCAACTTCGGCAAAGATTCATTAATCACAAAAAGACTAATTTTATAATCCATAAATCAGTGTCAATTAAAAAAACATATAAAATCTGTGAATCTGTGGCAATAAATAGCATGAAGCAATTATACTTTTTATCATTCCTGGCTTTCAACCTTTCCCTCTTAAATGCTCAGGAAATTAAAAATATTGAGGCATTTGCTGCTGGAGACCAGATCACGGTAAAATATGTTATTCATGGCCTAAAATTCAATCAAAGTTTGGACATAAGCCTGTATTACAGCACTGATAGTGGACACACCTTTACCGGTCCTGTGACAGCAGTAACTGGTGATGTTGGCAAAGACATCCGAAACGGCAATCATCAGATTACCTGGGATGCCCTAAAAGAAGTTCCTTTTACAAAGCAGGATTTGATTTTCGATGTTCATGGTGAACTGGTGGAACAAAAAATAGAAAAATCATTTTTCGTTTCGTATGTGGGTAATACAACTACTTACCTGGGTTTGCGGGTTGGAATGATTGGGAAAATAGGCTGGTTTATCGAGGGCAGGATGAACCTGCTGGGATTTGAAAAAAGCAGCTACAATTATGAAAACGGATTGGTAAAGGATTACGACAAACCCGGATATTACCAATTCAATGGCAACAATGGATATTCCGCTTTATTTGTAGGAGGAGGTGTGAATTACCAGGCAGCGAGAGATTTATTTGTTTATTTAGGTGCTGGTTATGGCAAAGAGAATTATCTGTACGAAATTGACGATTTCAGTTATGAAAATGATGCTAAGACAGGCACAACCTTTGTCAAAGATCCGGATAGCAATGAAGGCGTGGAAGTGGATGCCGGAATTATATACCGGTTTAAAAAATTGCTTTTAACCGGTGGCGCCATTACCATCAATTTTAATACAATCAATTGGACGGCGGGGATTGGATATAGTTTTTAACAGGAAATGGATATGAAAACTAAAACAGGTTTTATTCTTTTAGGTCTTATGGTTTTGTTTTTCATTACCTGCCGGAAAGAAAAAGATGACCCGGCAGGGGGAAATAAAATTGAATTGGGTGTAAATTTAATTGATACCGTTTCTTATTTTTTCACCGGTATTCAAACAGAGGTGATCAGCCTTGGAGGAACGGAGATCATCCAGCATGGTCATTGCTGGAATACGGAACCGAAACCTACCATTGAAGAAAGTTGCACATGCTTGGGAAACCTAACTTCCTCAAATGATTTCATGAGTGAAATTGATAGCCTGAAATCAAACACTGTTTATTACATCCGGCCTTACATTCAAACTGTTTATGCTGTTGCTTATGGTGAAGAAGAACAAATAAAGACCTTAAAAACCGGCAAACCTGTTGTTTCAACAAATCCGGTGACTGACATAACGCCGACTTCTGCTTTTTGTGGCGGGATAATTACTCATGACAGCGGGCTTTTTGTAACTGCCCGTGGTGTGTGTTGGGATACAACAGATATTGTTTTACTTGAGGATTGCAATGGATTTACAATTGACAGTTTAGGATTGGGGGAATATATAAGCGAGATAAGTAACCTCCAGGAAGGAACCGATTATAAGGTTACAGCTTATGCTACAAACGAAGAAGGTACGAGCTATGGAGAAGTAAAGGTTTTTACAACTATCCCGATAACATTGGCTGAAGTTATAACTTCAGAAATATCAAATGTTACTACCAACTCGGCGCAATGTGGAGGCAATGTTATTGATGAAGGAAATGGAACCGTGACAGTAAAAGGAGTTTGCTGGAATACAAGTGGTGATCCTACATTGCAAAACTGCATTGATTCTACATCAAATGGCGGTGGGATGGGAAGTTTTACAAGCAACATTACAGGATTGACACCCAACACCAATTATTATGTACGGGCTTATGCAATAAATGAAGAAGGTATCGGATATGGAAATCAGGTAGTTTTTACGACCTTAACGGTTCCTACGGTAATAACCACTGCTGTTTCCGATATTTCATATACCACTGCAACCTCCGGCGGAAATGTAACCAATGATGGAGGTGCACCGGTCACTACCCGCGGTGTTTGCTGGAGTACGTCACAAAATCCGACAATCTCTGATTCTCATACAACCAATGGATTAGGTAATGGTAGTTTTATAAGCAACATTACAGGATTAACTCAAAACACAACCTATTACATTCGTGCTTATGCAACCAATAGCGTTGGCACTGCTTATGGCAATCAGGTTAGCTTTAATACACTGCAAATTACTTTACCTTCAGTAACTACAACTCCTGTAACAAATATTACATCTACCATTGCTACTTCCGGTGGCAATGTAACTGATGATGGAGGAACTACTGTCACAGAACGTGGTGTTTGCTGGAGTACATTGGGTAATCCGACTATTTCTGACCCACATACTAATGATGGGTCAGGAACGGGTAGTTTTACAAGTAACATAATAGGATTAACTCCAAACACTACCTATTATGTGCGCGCCTATGCAACCAATAGCGAAGGAACTGCATATGGCAACCAAGTGAACTTCATAACCCAATTTGAAAATCTTTGCTTTGGCACACCCACAGTATACTACGAGGGACAAACTTATAATACGGTGCAAATAGGCAACCAGTGCTGGTTTAGGGAGAACCTGAATGTGGGGACCATGATTTCGGGAGTTCTTGAACAAACAAATAATGGAATTAAAGAAAAATATTGTTTCGACAACAGCCCTATAAATTGCACAACCTATGGCGGGCTCTATCAGTGGGATGAAATGATGCAATACACTACAGTTTCAGGAACGATAGGCCTTTGCCCTACAGGTTGGCATATCCCTACCCATGCTGAATTGATAGTAATTACTAACTTTTTGGGAGGAGAAACTGTTGCAGGAGGAAAGATGAAGGAAGAAGGCACCTTACATTGGGATCCGCCTAACACTGGAGCAACAAACGAAAGTGGTTTTACAGCACTTCCTGGCGGCGAACGCAGAGAAAATCCATATTTTCTTGGACTGAGCCAACAGGGTGTATTTTGGTCTTCAACGGAGGGCGCCCAAAATTGGTGGGCTTATATTGGGTATTTGTACCATGATAATGCCTCTATGTTAAATAACCTTGGGGACTACAAAATCTGGGGTTTAAGTGTTCGTTGTTTAAGAGATGAATGATACAAAAAAGAAATTATTTGTTTTAACAGGTGCAGGTTTTTCACAAGATTACCTTCGTTATGATGATAAACCATTAACCACTGATTCTATTAATGAAATACTTTCAAATACTGAATTATTTTCAAAATATTACTCATGTATTTATTCTCAAAAACCAACGAATAATATTTTAAAAATTCAAAATTTATTTAAGCAAGTTTGGGGAAAATTACAGGATATAACATTTTACTCAAAACAATTATATTCCCCAAACTTTGAAACAGTGTTCTATATACTGAATTTTTTATGTCAGATGAACAACCACGATAAAATTATCAATTCAACAAATGAAATATACCATACGTTTTTTCTGCCAAAATTGATATGCTCTATAAAGTCGGAATGGAATAATTATTTTTCAAAAGAAGATTTTTATGAGTTTAAAAATTTCCTATTAGCTTATGTTTCAATGTTTACAGCTGAAAGTGAAGATTTAAAAATAATCAACAAATTCATTGCTAATCTGAAAGAAAATTACTGCCTTAGATATTATACTTTGAATTATGATAATCTCTTTTTAAAAGCAGTTGGGATGGATTTTCCAGAATACTATTTACCTAATGATATAAACTTTGGTTACGATACTGGAACTAATAATATTGTTCCATCAGTAGTTTTCTCAAATGATAAACAGCATTGTTGTTTTCATATACATGGTTCAGTTAATTACGGAATTAGCTCTCACACCTGTACATTTCATGAAAATGAAAAAGATGCATTTGAAAGCAGAAAAGAATATATACCTGAAGAACTAAACACAGGAGAAGTAATTGATTGGTCTGCATTTATTATCGGATATGATAAAGACAAAATAATGAATCTTGAGCCTTATTCAAGCTTTCATTTGCGTATGGCTCTTGACTTACTGGATGCTGAAGAAATTTTAATATTAGGTTATGCAATGAATGATGAACATATAAACAAATGGTTATTGAAATTGACTACTCCTCTTGTTGCCCCATATTATCAATGCGAAGAAGTGAAAGAATATGTTTTGAAATCAAGAGTTACAAATGTAAAAAAAATAACTATCGTGGATTATAAAACAACTGATTCACAAAAACAACAATTTAAAGACGATTTTTTAACAATTGCTCGCTCATCTGGTGAGCGCAATTTACCAAGTGGCTTTAACAAGCTAAGAGCTGAAAATATTGATAATTTAGAATTTAATTTTGATGGTGTTGATTCGTTTATTCGTCAGCAGATAAAATAAGTTTAATGATTTAAACCAAAGTAAAATAACGTACTCCGCAGCCGTAAATGTTCAGGGATAGCCTCTTGCGTAAGCATCACTTTTAGCTTAACTTTCCAACCCGTAATGTAATAAATACATATGAATAACTTAAGCATTTACCCAAAGAAACAGCTTGCGTTAATATGACTTTTAGCTTGACGAAGGGGGCTTTTTTATTTCACTAAGTTTCTGTTTCTGCTATATTTCTGCTATATTCTTCATTCTGACAAAGACCAACGATTTTATTTTTAATTATTATATTTGACCATTAATTAAAAATAAATGTACATGATCTACTTCAGGGTCTTCGTATTATCATGTATTCTATGTCTGGCACTTCCATGTGAAAGTATAGCCCAGAAACCAACCAAAGCAGAAAAAAAAGCAAAACGAAAAGCTAAAAAGCAAGAAAAGATTAATAAAGGGAAATTAATGATCATGCCTTTAGCCGGACCTGCGTATACACCTGAACTTGAATTTACGCTTGCCGGTGGTGTTATGGTTTCCTTTAAAACAAACCCAAAAGACAGCCTGATACAACGGTCATCAGCACCCATTATGCTGGGAGTAAGTTCCACCAGTGCCTATTTCTTCGGTACTAAACTTACATCATTCTGGAAAGAAGATAAAATAAGAATCTATGCTGACCTGAATTTCAAAGACATGCCTGATAATTATTGGGGTGTAGGATATGATAAAGATTATCATACTGAAAAAACGGATTCAACGACTGCCTATACCAGAACCTGGTGGCAGATATATCCAAAATTCTTGTGGCAATTTAAGAAGAACCTTTTTGCTGGGGCACTAATTGACTTTAATTATACAAAAGGGAGTAATGCAAGCTTCGGTGTTGCTAACGACCCCTTTTACCAGGAATTCAATAATAAACCCTTTAACAGTGGATTGGGATTTGTTTTTCAATATGATTCAAGAGATGTACCAGTAAATGCCTGGACAGGTACCTTTGTTGAATTGTCGGTAGGATTTTATGGTCCTTATCTTGGAGGAGAAAATACTTACCAGGTTCTTACAATTGATACTAGAAAATACTGGAGTATAAAACGTAAAGGACAAACAATTGCAGTGCAATTAAAAGGCCGGTTCAGTAATGGTGATGTCCCTTATGGGGAAATGTCACAACCCGGATCGCCATTTGATCTTCGGGGCTATACCTGGGGTCGTTTTAGGGATGAATCGATGATATTTGCAATTGTTGAATACCGGCTTATGTTCAAAAAAAGAGATGGTTCCCTTAGTCCTCACGGAGTAGTCGGTTGGTTGCAGGTACTTTAGGTGAAAGAGTTCAATATTTTGGTGATTGGTTGGCCAGTATAGGAATAGGGTATAGGTTGCAAGTTCAACCAAGGATGAACCTGAGGTTAGATATTGGATTTGGGAGAGAAACAAGGGGATTCTATTTTAATTTTAATGAAGCCTATTAATGAAAGATTATAGAATAAATCTGAACACTTTGTTATTTCGGCCCCCATTCTTTCAAACTGAATGTTTTGCTTCCACCATCCCAGGTTTTGATGGCCCATTCATCGCATTCGCCATCCCCAAAGTCAATGGTTGCCAACCAGGAATTGTCTTTTTTAGAATAAAAATCTATAATTCCTGAAACTATGTAATCACAATCTTCAAGCTCAACCAATGGCTCTGAGATCACTTTATAGAACCAATCATCTTCTCCTTCTTTCTTTAAGGAAAACTCAATAGTTTCACCATCGACGGTTTTGGTAGCTATATCATCACATTCTCCATCACCATAATCAACAGTGGCAACCAATTCACCATCCAGATAATATTCAATGGTACCTTTTACGATATATTCACAATCATCTAATTTCACCAATGGTTTTGTAATCACTTTTTCGTATCCACCATCACCTTTCAAAAGTACATCACCTTCAGCGCCCGCAGCTGACTTATAAATGTCATCTTTGTTTTCACCAGATTTTGCACTTTCTTTATTACAAGCTGTAAAAACCAGGGCTAAACCAAGGGTAAATAATACAAGTACTTTCATTGATCTCCTCATCTGCTAAATTTTTTTAATGAAAGGTAAAATTACTACTTTTTTTGTATGCCGTTTGAAAGTTGGTTTACCCTACTTTTTTGATAAAAATTTCTACTTATATTATTTTATATAGTATTTTCACTCCTCTAATTTGATTATATTATGAATGGTTCTTTCCAATTTATTGATTATGCAGTCTTTACCTGTTATGCCGTAATTATCCTTTCTGTAGGATTATGGGTTTCACGAAATAAAAAAGGCCGGCAAAAAACTGCGGAGGATTATTTCCTGGCCGGGAAATCCCTTCCCTGGTGGGCCATAGGAGCATCCCTGATTGCTGCCAATATTTCAGCCGAACAGTTTATCGGTATGTCAGGTTCCGGTTTTGCCATTGGTTTAGCTATCGCTTCCTACGAATGGATGGCAGCTATTACCCTAATCATTGTTGGGAAATTCTTTCTGCCGGTATTCATTGAAAAGAAATTATATACCATTCCCCAATTTGTCGAGAAACGGTTTAGTACGAACCTGAAGACAATTCTTGCTGTGTTCTGGATAGCTCTGTTTATATTTGTTAACCTTACATCCGTTCTATTCCTGGGAGCCAAGGCCCTCGATGTAATTGTTGGAACAGGCGATGGCTCCATAATTATCTACAGTATCATGGGGCTGGCGTTATTTGCAGCAGCCTATTCGTTGTGGGGCGGACTGGCTGCCGTTGCATGGACAGATGTCATTCAGGTTGCCTTATTGGTTATGGGTGGAATGATTACCACTGTTATTGCATTGGACCATGTTACACCTGAAGGTGGAATTATAAATGGGTTCAGACATATTTATGATGTTGTTCCTGAAAAATTTTCGATGATCTTATCCAAAGGGGAAATTATAACTCCAAATGGAAATGATGCCTGGTGGGATTTGCCCGGACTTGCTGTCCTGATAGGTGGTATGTGGGTTGCAAATCTTTATTACTGGGGATTTAACCAGTACATCATCCAGCGAACATTAGCAGCAAAAAGCCTGAAGGAATCTCAGCGGGGAATTGCCTTTGCTGCTTTCCTGAAATTGCTGATCCCGTTAATTGTTGTTATTCCCGGTGTCATTGCCTATGTTATGAATGCAGATATTTCTGGGATGGTGACAACAGAATCACTGGATCCAAGTTTTGTGAATGCTGACGGGATGGTCATCAATGATAATGCTGCTCCCTGGCTGATCAGTAAATTTATCCCCACCGGATTAAAAGGATTGGTGCTTGCAGCATTGGCTGCTGCTATTGTATCTTCCCTGGCTTCCATGCTGAATTCTACTGCAACGATTTTCACCATGGATATTTACAAACCATATATTAATAAAAAAGCCAGTGAGCGACAAACTGTGAATGTAGGAAGAATATCAGCTGCAGTTGCCTTAGTCATAGCTGTATTGATCGCACCTCAGCTTGGAAGTCTCGGACAGGTATTCCAGTACATTCAGGAATATACGGGTGTTGTCAGCCCAGGTATACTCGCTGTGTTTTTGATGGGATTGTTCTGGAAAAGAGCCACCAATAGCGGAGCTATCTGGGGTATTATCTTATCTATTCCTATCGCTTTATATTTTAAAGTTGGCCCAAATGGTTGGCTCGAAGGAACAGCTTTGGAAAGCATTTTTGTTATTCTTCCATTTATGCAACAGATGTTTATCACCTGTTTGTTGACCATTGCCGTAATAGCAATCATAAGCTATCTTGAAAAAAGAGGTGCTCCGGACAAAAAGGGAATTATCTTAACCAAAAAACTTTTTGAAACAGATCCGGTATTTAATATCAGTGCTGTTGTAATCAGTATTATTTTGGTCTTTCTTTATGCTTTGTTCTGGTAAGCTGTAGTATTTTATGATCGAATTATTTTTAATACCTTTTTTTATCTTTACCCACTCAAAATTAATCCTATATTATGTATACATATAAACCGGTAGATTATTTCGGAGTTGATGACCTTTTAACTGATGAACATAAGATAATCCGGGGTTCAGTCAGAGATTGGGTTAACAGGTCTGTTATACCAATAATCGAAGAAGCAGCGCAAAAGCATGAATTTCCGCAACATCTATTTAAAGAACTGGGTGAGATTGGTGCATTTGGTCCATTTATACCTGAAAAATATGGAGGCGCCGGCATGGATTATATCTCATATGGTGTGATCATGACCGAATTAGAAAGAGGAGATTCAGGTGTTCGGAGTGCGGCCTCCGTTCAAACCTCACTGGTAATGTTTCCCATTTTTGAGTTTGGTTCGGAAGAGCAGCGAAATAAATATTTGCCGCGGTTAGCGACTGGAGAGATCATTGGCTGTTTTGGTTTAACAGAACCTAATCATGGTTCAGACCCGGGTAGTATGGAAACTAAGTTTACGGATGAAGATGATCATTACTTATTAAATGGTGCGAAAATGTGGATCACCAATTCCACCATTGCTGATATTGCTGTAGTATGGGCAAAAGATGAAAATGGAGTTGTCAGGGGATTGATCGTTGAAAAGGGGATGGATGGATTAACCGTTCCTGAAACAACAGGCAAATGGTCGTTACGTGCATCAGTTACCGGAGAGCTGGTATTTGATAACGTTAAAGTTCCTAAAGAAAACCTGTTACCCAATGTAAAGGGATTAAAAGGCCCGTTAAGTTGTCTTAATTCAGCAAGGTATGGTATTGCCTGGGGTGCAATTGGCGCTGCTATGGATTGCTACAATACTGCATTGAATTATGCCCTTGAACGGAAACAGTTTAATAAGCCCATTGCCTCTTTTCAACTTACACAAAAAAAATTAGCAGAGTTTTTGACAGAAATTACCAAGGCACAATTATTAGCATGGAAACTGGGTGAATTAAAAAATCAGGGGAAAGTTACGCCCGCCCAAATTTCTATGGCTAAACGAAATAATGTGAAAATGGCATTGGAAATTGCACGCGAATCAAGGCAAATACTTGGAGCCATGGGAATAACCGATGACTTTCCGATGATGCGCCACATGATGAACCTGGAATCAGTGATTACCTATGAAGGAACGCATGATATTCATTTGTTGATCACAGGGCATGATATTATAGGGATTAGTGCATTTGATTAATGGTTTCCGGCTAATTAAGAATTGGAGACCCTAATTTTTCTTAGCAGGTATTATCAATAATGGAACAGGAGATTTTTTCAATAAACCTTTACTATTACTTCCAACCATAATATAAAACATTCTTCCATGTCCATGCGAGCCTGAAACGATCATATCCACATTGAGTTTTTTAGCTTTCTCAATAATAGTTTCAACTGTTGGCCCTTGAACCAGTAAAGGAGTTATGTTAATTCCTCTCTTTTTAAGTCTTTCGGAAATTTCTTGAATTGTAACATGTTTATCACGAAATCGTTTTGCCATAAAATTCCTTTCCGAATCGGGACCAATTTCATACCCGATAAAATCAGGCTCGGGCTGAACAACATGGATCAACCAAACTTTTGCTCCGGTTTTTAAAGCAATTTCCTCAACTTTTTCTAAAATAAGTTCTGTGATTTCTGAAAAATCAATGGCTACTAATAGTTTCATGGCTATCAAAATTATAAGTTGGTATAAAAATACAAAAAAATATAAGGTTTACTATTCAATTTGGATTTTTTGGCTAAATTTTTTACAATTGCACCTCAATATCAGTTTATGTTATCTTTGTTAAAATAAACGAATCTCTTATGCAGGAAGTGTTATTTGGTAAAACATTAGATCAGTTAAAACAATTGGTTATTAAATTTCAGCTACCTGTTTTTACAGCTAAACAAATTGCAGATTGGTTATATAAAAAAAACATCACTTCTATTGATGAAATGTCAAACCTATCCAAAAAAGCCCGGATCATTCTTGAAGAAAATTTTGATCTTGGACTGATATCACATAGCTCAGTCAGTAGTTCTAAAGATGGAACAAAAAAATATTTATTCCCTGTTAAAGATAACCGTTTTGTTGAAGCAGCTTATATTCCGGATAAGGAACGAGCAACTTTGTGTGTTTCATCTCAAGTTGGTTGCCGGATGGGTTGCAAATTTTGTATGACTGCTCGACAAGGGTTTCAGGGGAATTTAACAGCAGGAGAAATCGTGAATCAGATCAGAAGTCTACCCGAAAGGGAGAAACTAACCAATATTGTTTATATGGGCATGGGCGAACCTTTTGATAATTATCAGAATGTTATGCAAAGCCTTGAAATTTTAACTTCTGACTGGGGTTTTGCCATGAGTCCCCGCAGGATTACAGTTTCTACAATCGGGATCATCGGGACTATGAGCAAATATCTTGAAAGCAGCGATTGTCATTTGGCTGTCAGCCTGCATTCTCCATTTGATAATGAGAGAAGGGAGTTGATGCCTGTCCAGAATAATCATCCGATTGAAGAGGTGCTCAAGGTAATTAGGAATTATGACCTTGGAAGGCAACGTCGTGTTTCGTTTGAGTACATCATGTTCAAAGATTTAAATGATACTCCCCGGCATGTGAATCAACTGGCAAGGATTTTAAACGGAATCCGCTGTCGAATTAATTTAATCCGGTTTCACCCTATTCCTGATGCACCATATAAATCTTCTGACGACAAAACTATAGAAGCATTTTTGGCAGGATTAAATAAAAAAGGAATTCGAACAACTTTAAGGGCTTCCCGTGGCCAGGATATTGAAGCAGCATGTGGGTTGCTTTCAACTATGGAATTGAATAAAAAGTCTTGATTTAATTATCTAGTTTGAATTCGATGGGCATCACAAATTGCACATTTACAGGCTTTCTTCGTTGTTCGCCAGGTATCCAATCAGGCATTGACTTAACCAACTGTAATGCTACTTCGTCACAACCACCTCCAATTCCTCTTTCAACTTTAGCGTCTTCAATTTTACCTGTTTTATTCACAATAAATGAAATATAGACCCTACCCTGAATTCCTGCTGCTATTGCACTATCAGGATAAATCAGGTTTTCTTGCAAATATTTATGTAATACCTCATCCCCTCCTGGGAATATTGGCGGTTGTTCTACTACTAAAAAAACTTGCTTATCAGCATTCTGGAGAGAATCCTCTTCGATTATACTATCACTGACTGTTTCCGCAGAAAATTTGCTCCGGCCTTTTTTTGCAGCGGCTTGTTTCATGCCTAATGCTTTGGCATTGAATTGTTTTTCTTCACTTATCTGGTCTTCATCAATTGAAAGCCTTTCTGTATTCATTCCTTCACCATTAAATGCAACGCCCCCAATAACATATTCTGTTGGCTCTTCAGAAGAACCGGCAACAGACGGTTGTTCCATTAATGCTTCTTCAATAACATCAACTACTTCACTTTCATCTGATTCAGGAATTGATATTCCATCAATGACTATTTCTTGATCAGATTCTATTTCTTTTTCAGGAATATCATCCTTTACCTTGCCAGGAATAACCATGTTGTTAGCTTCCTCTTGAGCGGGAGGAGCCGGAATTAATTCTTCTGCTTCTTCTTCCATTACCTCAAACTTTGAATCTTCAGCAACTGACATAAAATCTTCCTTTTGTTCGGTTTGAGTTTTTTCTGTAACAACTGATAATTCTGAATTCTGATCCTGCATGTAGAATTTGAAATAGGAAAAAATGCCAATAAAAATAAGCACTGAAGCTGCCGCAGCAATGTAATACATTCTGTTTTGCATTTGGATGGATCTAACAGTTTTATCAGATTTTTTAGTTGCCAAGTCAGATTTGAGATTCCGGTTGATTTCTGAAACAATGGAATCAATCTTGTCAGGATCAGAAACAAGCAATAAACCCTCTAACGCATCCCTGCATAATTCACAATCTTTAAGGTGTTTTTCAATTTGAATCTTTTCCTCAGAAGACAAAGAAGAAGCGTTGTGCCTTTTCATTGCCTCCAATGTTAGGCATCCCGCTTGTGTGAACAATCCTTCTATGTGTTCTTTATCTTTCATTTCTCCTCAAGGTAGATCTTCAGGTTTCGTTTTCCGTTCTGTATATAGCTTTTCACTTTTTTCATACTGTATCCGGTAATTTCAGCAACTTCTTTATACGATTTATTTTGTAAATATAGCAATTCTATACATTTTTTTTGTTCGGCCTTTAATAACTCAATCCCTTTTTTCAATCTCGGGATTTTATCATTCAGGTTCTCTTTGTTAATGGGATGAAATAAATCGAGAGATTCCATAAAATCCTGCTGAGAATTTTCATAAACGCCTTCCTTCATCCTCTCTTCGGATTTTTTCTTTCGGAGGATCATCAGGCAGTGATTTTTAGATACAGAATAAATCCAGCTTTTGAAATTGGAGATATCATGGTTGGATAATTTATAATGAAAGTCTTCGAAAATTTCCATCACCGCATCCTTGCTGTCTTCTTCGTTTTTCAGGTATTTCATACACACGCCAAATACCAGGTGGGTGTAACGCTCAAACAGTTCTCCAATGAATTTGTTGTCTTTGGATTTCTTATAAGAATTGATCAGTTCCTCGTCAGAAAACGAATGGATGTCATTTTCTTTATTTGATTTGAATTTAAGGAACATACCGATTTCTTTTTTCTTTAAAATTACAAACTTTATACCAAAAGTTCCCTAAACCTGTCAGGTAGAAGATGGAATCTGCGATGGATACCTGGCAGGTTGAAAAGGTCAAATTTTTCAAAATTTTTATGGAATTTTCATTTCAACAACATCCAATAAGAAACAAAACAAAAATTCGACTCAAAAATTAATTGTTATGAAAGTGAAAAAATCGATAAAAGCAAATCTCGAAAACAAAGGACTAAAGCAGTGCGAGTTCAAATGTTGTTACCTGTATCTTTTAAACTAATCAATTAAATAAGCATATTATGAAATCAATAAAAATGAACAATTTTGGAATTGTTGTGATACTATTAATACTATTGTCAATGTCATTTGACATACAATCACAACAGGAAAACCAGAACGACAAAATCCTCTCACCATATTTTTTTATACAATCCGATGATCCGGAACTCGACCAGTTGCCGTTGAAGTCCACTTCGGCAGTTGTTGATATAGCCGGAGTTATTGCGGATGTCAGAGTAAAACAAGTTTACAAAAATGAAGGATCCAAAGCACTGGAAGCCATTTATATTTTCCCCGGCTCGACACGGGCGGCTGTGTATGGTATGAAAATGACCATTGGAGAACGAACGATTGTAGCAAAGATTGAGGAAAGTGAAAAGGCCAGGCAGGATTATGAGGAAGCCAGACAAAACGGACAAACTGCATCCCTGCTTGAACAACAGCGTCCCAATGTGTTTCAGATGAATGTGGCCAACATTATGCCGGGAGATGAAATTATTGTTGAATTAAGTTATACTGAATTGCTGATCCCGGATGAAGGGGTATACGAGTTTGTATATCCAATTGTGGTTGGCCCACGATATTCAAATTCACCGGAAGATTTGGCCAGCTCAAATGAAAATTGGATATCCAATCCTTATACAAAAGAAGGAGAGTTGCCATTTTATTCATTTGATCTGGATGTCAATCTAAATGCAGGTTTACCTGTTCAGGATGTGGTTTGTAATACACATGAAACCGATATCAAGTTTTTGAGCCATAACAATGTAAAAGTTGATTTGAACGAAGATGAAAAATTTGGTGGTAACCGTGATTTTATTTTGAAATACAAACTTCAGGGAGAGCAGATCGGATCCGGATTGTTATTTCATGAAGGAGAAAAGGAAAACTTTTTCCTGCTGATGGTTCAGCCCCCGAAGCAGATAAAGCCTGAAAACATACCTCCCAGAGAGTATGTCTTTATTGTTGATGTTTCCGGTTCCATGTTTGGCTTTCCGCTGGATGTTTCAAAAACCTTGCTCAATGACCTTATTGGCAATCTGAGGTCGACCGATAAATTTAATGTATTGCTTTTTGCAGGCGGATCGGAATTGTTTTCAAGATCTTCAGTGGAGGCTAACAGTACAAATATCAAACGGGCCATTGAATTTATTGAGAATCAAAACGGAGGAGGCGGTACAGAATTGCTTCCTGCATTGAGCAGAGCATTAAGCCTTAAAGGGACAGAAAACTACGCCCGGACTTTTATCATCGCAACTGATGGATACGTGACAGTTGAAAAAGAAGCATATGACCTGATCCGGAAAAATCTAAGTACAGCAAACTTCTTCACATTTGGTATAGGAACATCTGTAGCGAGGTACATAATTGAAGGTATGGCACATGTGGGAAAAGGGTTTCCGTTTGTCGCTACCAATCAAACCGATGCTTTAAAGATGGCGAAAAAATTCAGGAAATATGTGACCAATCCTGTCCTGACAAATATCAACATTGAGTTCAACGGATTTGATGTGTATGATATTGAGCCGCTGGAAGTTCCCGATGTCTTTTCTGAAAGGCCTGTGTTGGTTTATGGAAAATACCGGGGCTCAGTTACAGGTTCAATTGAACTCACAGGTAAAACCGGCGATAAAGATTTTAAATGGGGATTGGATATTAAAAAGTATACCCGTGATAAATCTAATGCTGCACTAAAATACCTGTGGGCAAGGGAACGGATAAGGATTTTGGATGACTATACTAACCTGGCACAAAATGAAGCCCATGTGGATGAGATCACAGCACTTGGATTGAAATACAATTTACTGACTGCTTACACATCCTTTGTTGCTATTGACTCTGAGATAAGGAACCAGGATGGAAATATGACCACCATTAAACAACCTTTGCCGCTGCCGGAAGGAGTGAGCAATTATGCAATTGGGGCACCCGCATCCAGGGGAGGTGTATTTCGCAAGGGTGGTAATAGTATGAAGCTGGGAAGTGCAAGAACAGAATACATGGCTCTTGAAATTGTTGAATCAGAGATGGATTATGATGATGAACCGACTTTTGTTTCATTAGAGAGTTCACCTGAGTTTAAAGGAGGTGAAGATGCATTAATGAAGTTTATTGAGAAACACCTTGTGTATCCTAAGGGTGCAGATGAGAAAGGAATCGAAGGAACTGTTTATGTAGAATTTATAGTAAATGAAGATGGAACAATTAAGGACGTTCTAATAATAAGGAGTGTCTCCAAATCGCTGGATGATGAAGCTATCAGGATTATTAAATTAACCAGTGGAAAATGGAATCCTGGTGAACAGAATGGAAAAGTTGTTAAGGTTTCAATGATTGTTCCGGTAAAGTTTAAATTGTAAATAGTAAATTTGAATCATATTTTTCCGACCTGTTAGGTTTTGCTCCAGTGGGCGGATAGATTTCCAGCCTAACAGGTCTTGTTTGGTTCCAGCATTCCTGCGAAAGCAGGAATCCATGATAGCAGTATAATCTGGATTCCTTATCTGGTCAGGAATGCTTTTAATTTCTGACATTAAATATGCAATAAAATTTTCTTAACTAACAGGTCTTTTATTTCAAAATTCCCTTACTTTTATCCGTTAATTTGAAAAATAAGATTATGAAACCTACACATATCGAACATATCGGAATTGCCGTAAAGAGCCTGGATGAAGCGATCCCTTTCTACGAAAAGGTACTCGGACTTAAATGTTATGCCATCGAAGAGATAAAGGATCAGAAAGTGAAGACGGCCTTTTTTATGGTAGGACAAACAAAAATTGAATTACTGGAATCCACTGATCCCGAAGGGCATGTTGGTAAATTTATTGAAAAGAAGGGAGAGGGCATCCATCATATTGCCTTTGCACAACCCGAAGTTTCCAAAGCTCTGACTGAAGCAGAAAAAAATGGTGTCCGCCTGATCGATCGGCAACCCCGCAAAGGAGCAGAAGGATTGAACATCGGATTCCTGCATCCCAAATCTACTTTTGGTGTGTTAATGGAATTTTGTGGAAAAGAGTAATGATTCGATTGCATATTTTGCCAACAGTTAATTACCAGTTACTAATGACTAATAACCAATAACCAATAACCAATAACATTTAACTAATAACTAAAAACATGAACAGCAATCTCGACCGCCGGAAATTTTTGAAAAAAAGTGCACAAGCAGGACTTGGAATCGCCTTTGGGGGAGCAGCCTTAAATTCTTCAGCAGATCAACTTTTACCTGCCCTTGAATCCTATCCTTTCAATCCTGAAAAGCTGGACAAAGTGAGGATCGGTATGGTGGGGGTTGGCGGAATGGGAACATCACATGTCAGCAATTTCCTGAAAATTGATGGTTGTGAAATTGTGGCAGTATGCGACATTATGGAAAGTCGAGTTGAAAGAGCGCAAAAAATGGCGGTTGATGCAGGATTCAAAAAACCGGATGGGTATTCAAAAGGGGAGTATGATTTTAACCGGATGTGTGAACGTGATGATATTGACCTTGTCTTTACGGCAACTCCATGGAAATGGCATGTTCCCGTTTGCCTCGAAGCAATGAATTCAGGAAAGCATGCAGCAACAGAAGTTCCGGCTGCTTTAACCATTGCCGAATGCTGGCAATTGATCGAAACTTCTGAAAATACCGGCAAACATTGCATCATGATGGAAAACTGCAATTACGACCGGGAAGAGATGATCATTTTAAATATGGTTAAAAAAGGACTCTTTGGTGATTTGCTTCATGCACGGTGTGGTTATTTACACGATTTAAGAGCTGTAAAACATGACATGAATGGAGAAGGTGTCTGGCGCAGGGATTGGTCGATGAAACGAAATGGAGACCTTTATCCAACTCATGGTTTAGGCCCTGTTGCCCAATGCATGGATATTAACCGTGGAAATTATTTTGATTACCTGGTGTCATTCAGTACGAAAACCAAGGGACTGAATAAATATGCCATTCATAATTTTGGACATGAAAGTCCGCAGGTGAATGAAAAGTTTGTCTTAGGGGATGTGGTCAGCACAATGATCAAAACAATAAATGGCGAAACCATTTTGGTTACACATGATACCAGCAATCCAAGGCCATACAGCCGGGATATACTGATACAAGGAACAAGGGGAATTGTGAGAAAATATCCAACACCGAAAATTCATATTGAAGGTAAAAGCCCCGGACATCGCTGGGAAGATTTATCTGTATATAAAGATGAATATTACCACCCACTGTGGAAACAAATGGAAGCCGATGCTGAAGGGGCGGGTCATGGTGGTATGGATTACCTCGAAGATTATCGTTTGATCAATGCACTTTTAAATGGATTAGAACCGGATATGGATGTGTATGATGCTGCTGTATTAAGTGCAGTTACAGAGTTAAGTGAAAAGTCCATTGCAAGTGGTGGTTGGCCCATGCAGTTTCCTGACTTTACACGTGGGATGTGGAAAAATAGAAGAACATTGCCAGTTATGGAGGTTATGTAGGTTGTTTAAAAGAAGTGTCTAACCTGTGTTGGTCGCAAATTTTATAGGGTTTACTATTGCGTGACAATATTAAAAAGTTCTACGGCTTTAGCCATTAAAATCTGATTTCTGATAATTAAAGGCTAAAGCCAATCTATAATTTGTAATACTTTCATCGTGCTAAAGCACGGAGTAAAATTTTTTTTATGAATTTTTCAGGCTAAAGTTATAAGTGCCTTAAGTACTTGGAGTTAATTGTCGTCACAATACAAGTACTTATTTGTTTATGAATTTTAATTATTTTCGTCCCTCGAAATATAATAAATACACATGTTAATAATAGGCATAGCAGGCGGTTCAGGCTCAGGCAAGACAACGGTTGTAAATAAGATCATTAAAAGCTTACCAAAAGACTCGGTTGCTGTTATTTCGCAGGATGCGTATTACCGTGACAGTAAACATTTATCAGTAGAGGATCGTAAAAAGATCAATTTTGACCATCCTTCCTCCATTGAGTTCAGTTTACTGGTTGATCACATCGATCAGTTAAAAGAGGGTAATACTATAGGTATGCCTATTTACTCCTATTTAACTTGTACCAGGGCAAGTGAAACCATACCTGTAGAACCTAAAAAGGTGATCATAGTTGAGGGCATTTTGATCCTGGTAAATCCCAGGCTCAGAAAAAGACTTGATATTAGAGTTTATGTGGATGCTGATTCTGATGACCGTCTGATGCGTATTATCTGGAGAGATATCGAAGAAAGGGGACGCTCATTCAAAGAGGTGCTGGATCATTATGAAAAATTTGTAAAGCCCATGCATCTGCTTTTCATCGAACCCAATAAGCGATATGCAGATATTATTATCCCTCAGGGAGGTGAAAACCAGATCGCCATTGATATATTAACGTCAAGTATCAAGGAAAAACTTCGGGAAGACAAGTAATTAATTAACGTCATTGCGAGTCAGGGGGTAGGCCAGGAGCGTTGGAACGAAGCAATCTGTAAATTTAGTACTTGGAAGTAATATTGAGATTGCTTCACTCCAACACTATATCCAACCCTTCAGTTTGCGATGACGCTATGCACAAAAAAAAGCGGCCCCTTTCGGAAGCCGCTGAAAATATATTGAATTTGTTTACTTGTCGTCTTTTACTTCTTCAAAATCCACATCTGTAACTTCATCATTTTTAGAAGAAGCCTGACCACCATCACCACCTGGCTGATCCTGCTGACCTGCCTGTCCTTCTGCTCCCTGTTGAGTTGCCGCATACATCTCCTTGCTGGCTGCCTCCCAGGCAGTATTCATCTCGGCCATTGCTGCATCAATACCTGCCAGATCCTTGTTCTTATGCGCCTCTTTCAGTTTGCCTAATGCAGCTTCTATAGGTCCCTTTTTTTCATCAGGGATTTTATCTCCATACTCTTTTAATTGTTTTTCAGTCTGGAAAATCAAAGCATCAGCATTATTCATTTTATCAATCTCTTCTTTTGCCTTTTGATCTGCCTCAGCATTGGCTGCAGCTTCATCCTTCATTTTTTTGATTTCATCGTCTGATAATCCCGAGGAAGCTTCAATCCGGATATCCTGAGATTTACCGGTAGCTTTATCTTTAGCAGTAACGTGCAATATTCCGCTAGCATCAATATCGAAGATAACTTCAATTTGAGGAATTCCTCTTGGTGAAGGTGGAATGCCGTCAAGATGGAATCTTCCGATGCTCTTATTTTGAGTGGCCATCGGACGTTCTCCTTGTAATATATGTATTTCAACAGAAGATTGATTATCTGCCGCAGTGGAGAACGTTTCTGACTTTTTCGTTGGAATGGTTGTGTTGGCCTCGATCAATTTAGTCATCACTCCGCCCAATGTTTCAATACCCATTGATAATGGGGTAACATCAAGTAATAGTACATCTTTTACTTCACCTGTCAGTACACCCCCCTGGATAGCTGCACCAACAGCTACTACCTCATCCGGGTTTACTCCTTTTGAAGGATTTTTTCCAAAGAAATCTTTTACAGTTTTCTGGATTGATGGCATCCGTGTAGAACCTCCAACCAGGATCACTTCATCAATCTCTGTTGTTTTTAATCCGGCATCTTTCAAAGCTAATTTACAAGGCTCTATGGTTGCCTTTACCAAATCATCTGTTAACTGATCGAATTTCGCACGTGATAATTTCCTCACAAGGTGCTTTGGAATACCGTTAACAGGCATTATATACGGAAGATTGATTTCTGTCTCTGATGAGCTGGATAGTTCAATTTTGGCTTTTTCAGCTGCTTCTTTCAAACGCTGAAGTGCCATCGGATCTTTCCTCAAGTCAATTCCCTCATCTTTTTTAAACTCCTCTGCAAGCCAATCAATAATCATATGGTCAAAATCGTCACCCCCAAGGTGTGTATTTCCATTGGTTGATTTTACTTCAAAAACGCCATCTCCAAGTTCCAGTATGGAAATATCAAAGGTTCCACCACCGAGGTCAAATACAGCTACCTTAACATCTTTGGTTTTTTTATCAAGACCGTAGGCAAGCGATGCTGCAGTAGGTTCGTTGATAATTCTTTTAACTGTCAACCCAGCAATCTCGCCGGCTTCTTTTGTTGCCTGCCGTTGTGAATCACTAAAATATGCAGGTACTGTAATAACCGCTTCTGTTACTTCCTGCCCAAGATAATCTTCAGCCGTTTTTTTCATTTTTTGTAACACCATGGCTGAAATTTCCTGCGGGGAATATTTCCTGTTATCAATAGCAACGCGCGCAGTATTATTATCTCCTTTCACAACTTTATAAGGAACTCTGGCAATTTCTTTGGACATCCTGTCAAAGGTTTCACCCATAAAGCGTTTAATGGAGAATATAGTCTTTACAGGATTTGTGATGGCTTGCCTTTTTGCAGGATCGCCAACTTTTCTTTCACCGTTCTCGGTAAAGGCAACTATTGAAGGTGTTGTCCGCCTTCCTTCACTGTTAGGTATAACAACAGGCTCGTTACCTTCCATTACTGCAACGCATGAATTGGTTGTTCCAAGATCGATTCCAATAATTTTACCCATGTTTAATTTATTTTTATATGTTTATTTCAAATTTATTTCTCTAATGTTATGCCTGTTTTCTCAATCACTATGCCAAATGGGAAAAAGATATTTAAGGGAGTTGCTTTAATATGAAAATAAAGCCTAATACTATCGGCTAATGGCAGAATTACAATAAGTTATGATTGTATACCTGTCAGGGATTACCAAAAAACATTTGGTGTAAAACTTTATGACAAAAAGGCAGAATTGTAGGGATTGTTAATATTATATCCGGGAAGAAGATGAAAAACTTAAACAGTCTAGTATTCAAACTTCATGATATTTTCATCTATATCAATGAGTTCAATTACTGAATTTGTATGAAGATCCTTACTGGTTCTGGTATTGTATCGTGCTGAAAAAAGACCGATACCGTTTTCAATATTGGTAAATGGAGGTTTTTCCTGAACGATACTGCCTGAAGGTGTATACACCTCCATAAACACATTGAAATCTTCAGCAGCAACAGATACGATAAATTCAACTTCCTTTGTATATCTCACCTCAATAGTATTTTCAATAGCTGGATCCGAATAAAGAATTTGGCTTAGACAGCTAATGAAAAATTTTTGATCATTATAATTATATATCATTTCATCGTTTACCTGTGATTGATCTTTGATGATGGATGCAAGCAAAACAGAATCATTTCTTGTAATTCCAGAATAGGTTTTTTCCTGATAATGAAAAAGAAGTTTTACTTCATAACGGAAAGCATTATTCACATCATTATTGGGTTTTTCCCACTTAAATAATGTCTTGGAATTGGGATTGTTTGTAAATTCTACCGTTTCCTGAAACCAGGAAGGGTAGGTAATATCAAAACGATTAACCAGTATTGATTCTGAGGTTACTATTTTCTCTGAGTTCGGGAATGCAATATTTAATAAATAAGTATGGTTGTCATTTAACCAGAACTTTTGTCCATCAATCCAATCATAATAATTTTCAGGCCCTCCATAATAAATAATTTGTCCTCCGGGGAATACAGTGTCATTTTCATCTTGTTCACCCTCCGGTATATAGTCTCGTATAAGTTCGATAGTGTTTACAGTATTTCCATCTTCATCCAACTCATAGATCTTTACATCCAATGGTTCAGGATAGTTGATTGAATCAGGTTCCTGTGCGTAAATAAGTGCATTGCCTTCCCCCAGAAATGCTTTATTTATTTTAATATAATATACTGAATCCAATTGATCGAGGATGCCATAGACAACTGTAATATCCTCCCATTCCGTTGTGGTATCAAAATCTGTTTCACAAGCAACGAAAAATCCGGCAATAAAAAATGACAGAAAAATATATTTTAAATTATTCATTATGTGGGTTTAATTGAATTTGAATTTGATACAAAATTATATATTTCTTTTTATAAACCAAAATAGTGTGGAAAGACCTGGCAAGTCGAAGAAGGTTAGTGTGCAGGAGACTTGCCCGGTCGGGGATGCAAAACATTCATTGTAGTTTTTTGAGCCTTGAAATTTCTGATTTGATATTTATTTGATATTTGTATTTTATTATTTGTGATTTCCATTGTCATTTTACTTTTTGCTCCCATTTTTAGGGATCTTCCCCCTCGCAATGACGTTGTTGAGTATTAAGTGGTTTAAATGGAAATATGTCGTACACCCAAAATTCAGCCCTAATATATAATTGTATAAAATCTTTGTAATTTTGTCAAAAATCTAACGATGCAAAAGAAAACCGATTCCCGGCAGTATTATACCAAGATCACCACACATGTGCTTCAGGAGATGAAGCTAAAAGGTGAAAAAATAGCCATGCTGACAGCCTACGATTATTCCATGGCTAAAATACTGGATGAAGCAGGTATAGATGTTATTCTGGTAGGCGATTCAGCTTCCAATGTAATGGCTGGCCATAAAACCACTTTACCCATTACCCTTAATGAAATGATCTATCATGCTTCTTCTGTTATGAGAGCAGTGTCGCGTGGGCTTGTTGTTGTCGACCTCCCATTTGGCACATACCAGGGTAATTCCATTGAAGCCCTGCATTCAGCCATCAGGATCATGAAAGAGGCCGGGGCCAATGCCATAAAAATTGAAGGCGGAGAAGAAGTAATCGAATCGGTAAAAAGGATATTGTCAGCCGGAATTCCGGTTATGGGCCATTTGGGTCTTACCCCGCAATCAATTCACAAATTTGGTACTTATGTGGTGAGGGCAAGAGAAGAAGACGAAGCCAAGAAACTGATCAAAGATGCACACATATTGGAGGATGCCGGCTGTTTTGGGATAGTGCTTGAAAAAATACCTGCAAATCTTGCAACCCAGGTTACCAGTGAAATAAAAATACCTTGTATTGGTATCGGGGCCGGACACGGTGTGGATGGGCAGGTGCTGGTACTTCATGATATGCTGGGCATAACCACCAAGTTTTCACCCCGTTTTTTGCGGAGATACCACAATTTGAGCGAAGAGATCAAAGGCTCGGTTAATGCTTATATCGATGATGTTAAATCAGTTTCCTTCCCGAACGAACGAGAACAATACTAGCTGATTTACGATTTACGAAAAACGATTTACGAATTTATTGTACCCAGCCAATAAACCAATAACTAATAACCATGAAACCCGTACCTCGTAACCTGCACCCCGCACCCCGCACCCCGCACCCCGTACCTCATAGCCAAATCCTTCACGAAGACAACCATCTAATCATCGTCAATAAACTCCCATCCCAGATTGTCCAGGGTGATAAAACCGGGGATGAGCCACTCAGCGAAAAAGTTAAAAAATACATCAAAGAAAAGTACAATAAATCCGGCAATGTTTTCCTGGGGGTGGTGCACCGGCTCGACCGGCCTGTAAGCGGAATTGTTATATTTGCCAGAACATCCAAAGCGCTCACCAGGTTGAATGAGACTCTTAAAAACAGGCAAATCAAAAAAATGTATTGGGCTGTGATTGGCAAGTTGCCTCCTGATGAAACCGGCCACCTTATACACTATATCTACAGGGCTCAGAAAAAAAATAAATCTTTTATAGTAAAAGAGGATAAGAAGGATGCTAAATCAGCAGAGCTGAAATACAAACATATCAGCAGCAGCGACAAATACCATTTGCTGGAAATTGAACTTCTCACAGGAAGACACCACCAGATCAGGGCACAGTTGTCTTATATCGGTTGTCCTGTTAAAGGAGACCTTAAGTATAATTATCCCAGGTCCAATAATAATGCATCAATTCATTTACATGCCCGGAGCGTAGAATTTGTCCATCCGGTAAGCAAAGAAATGATTAACATCCTCGCTGATCCGCCAAAGGACCCGTTATGGGATTATTTCAAACCTGCCAGGTCGAAGTAAGCCGGTGCGGCAGGGACCTGGCAGGTTGAAAGACGCAAAACATTTAATTCGATGTACGCATTTTTCAAACTGTTATGTTATGCAACCGCCAATACCACTTTCAACATAACAGGTTAAGTGTTCACCAAATTTGAAATTGCTTCGGGCTTTTTCGGATTAACAGCCGCTTATTCCCTCGCCTAAACCCTAAACTCAAAACTCCAAACTTTTAATCAACAGCCAATCATAAATTTTAAATAAAATTCCTATCTGTTAATAAATATCTTAATGTGAAGTAAATTTAATATTGTCCCTTAAATAATTGATTATGAATTTGTAAAAACAAGAGGTAAATATGGATTATAAAAAAGATTTTAATTCTCATTAAAAAAAAGTATTTTTTTCCTTGCTTTCTAATTTTTTCCCTATATTTGCATCTTTAGAATTGGCACCTAAGCAAAATAATCAGGTTGTTTGAATTAACTACCAAAATGAAATATAGAGTGTTAGACTTCTTTGACAGATACCTATCGGTGCGACCTACAGTCGTATATTTATCTCATAGTATTACTGAATTATTTCAAAATTCAATATATAGAAATAATATTAACTGTTTTTTTATTAACTTAAATTTAAAATGTATGAAAAAGTTTACAAAATTGTGGCAACTAATGATGGTGATATTATTATCGTCATCTATTGCCTTTGCACAAACAACGGTGCAAGATGCTCAAAAAGGTGTAGCCGAAAAGGGTTACCTTTTGAAGCAGAAACAAATGGAAAAGTCGGCTATCAAGTTAACCCCTGATGGTGACAAAGTTCAAATTTCTTTTACAGATCCAAACATTGAGGATCAGGCAGAGGTTACACTTGAACAGAAGGCGATTCCGCCCACATCTAAAGCCAAAATTAACAGTAGTGATTTACAACAGCTACCGGGTAGCCCTGATCCAAGTGATGCTTTCAATTGGCAGGCATATGCTGTTAGTGGTGAAGAAACACACTTGAACTGGCCAAGTCCCGAAAGAGCTACATTCTTTGAAATATATGATTTTTGCCTTGAAGGTCCAGTTACAATTGAACAAGTTAGTCATCTATTTTATGAACATTCTTCTTATCCCTGGCCTGACGCTACATTTCATTTCAAAATCTATGACGCTGATGGAGTTGCACTATTATATGAATCAGAAGATTTGGAAGCTCAGAATTATGTTGAATACTTTTACACGCTTTCTCCTCCAGTAGTTGTTACAAACGATTTCTGGGTTGCAGTTGTTCCTGTTGACGCTAGTGGCCATCCATCAAGTATGAGTACTGCTGATCATTCTGGACATTCTTATACTGGATCAGCTGGTGCCTGGACGGTTTACGATGGATATGAATTCATCACTGGCGCTTATGTAGAAGCAACTGATGCCGGACCAAGGCTTGCTGTAACTCCTGATCCATTTGATTTTGGTCCTGTTAGTCTTGGGTATTCTCCAACACAGATATTTACAATTGAAAATTACTGTCCTGCAGGTGGTTCTATTACACTAGATCCTGCTCCAGACTTAACAGGTGATGCTGCTTTTACAATAATATCTGATAATGGAGCACCCTATCCTACAGATATTCCAGCGGATCAAACTACAGTTGAAATTGAAGTACAATTTACACCTACTTCAGAACAAGCCTATTCAACTGTCCTTAATATTTATGATAATTTAACTGATAATACCACGTCTGTAAACATTACAGGCAATGGAGTTGCAGCCTTTGATTGCGTTTGGGAAATCTGCTTACATGATGACTATGGTGATGGATGGAATGGTAATTCATTGGATGTGTTTTCCGATGGTGTTCTTGTTCTTGATGATATAACATTAGCAGATGGTACTGGTCCAGTGTGTTTTACCTTCGGGGTAAATGATGGAGCTACTTTTTCAACTGTTTATACTGGTACTGCTGCTCAATGGGATTACGAAAACTTTTATTATATCTACGATCATACGGGAGTTCAGGTGGCAACTGATCCGGATGAAGTTAATCACGGTGTAATTCCACCAATCGGACTTACTGATATTCCCACATATTGCGGAGCATGCCCTGGTCCTACAGATTTATATGCTAATAACTATGGAGCCACTACGGCTGATGCAAACTGGACAGATTTAAATGCGGAAAATCTTTATGATATTGTTTGGGGATTATTAGGTTTTGACCCTGATGACGCGCTAACTTATACCGGTTCATTTTTTGGTTATTCAGACGCGTTTCCAGGAACTATTTATTCTTATACAATGACAGGTTTTGACTGGGCTCTTGCCCCTTATGAGTTTTATGTACGCACTGATTGCGGCACCGATGAAACAAGCCCCTGGGTAGGATTTGCTCCAGTAATTCCTCCACCACCCAATGATGTGTGTTTTAACGCACAACCTGTAGTTGGCCCTTATCCCGTAACCGGTATTCTCGGTACTACACTTGGCGCTACAATTTCATGCCCGGGTGTATTGGATATGGCAAGTGGTGATGTATGGTATGCCATAGACCTTCCTTATTCAATGAATACTATAGTACTCGACCTGTGTGGCGATGCCCTTTTGAATAATGGATGGATAGTTGGTACACGTATTGAATGTAGCTGCGACCTTGCAGAGTATGATTACGCAGTTAGCTGGAATTTCGCAGCTCCGTGTGTTTTTGACTTAACATGGGTTGATATTCCAGGTCCTGCTACCTTTTATTATCCTGTAGCAACCGGAGATTTCCAGGAAAACTTTACACTTGATGTAGATGTAATTGAACAACTGGTCATTCAGAATGATTTTTGGGTAACACTTGATCCGGCAGGTGGATTTGTTGATGGTGGCGGAACTGACTACTATGGAGACGGCTGGTATTATTACCCGGAGTCAACATTTTGGAATATCTGGTTCTATGATCATCCATATGATATCACACGTTATAAAGAGATTCATATCGAAATCACCGTGGATGCTTTTGATCCTGGGTTCCCCACATATCTTGAATTTGTGGTAAACTGGTCAACAGACGAATGGTCTTTGGTAGGCAACCCCTTACCTGAGCCACGGGTACCTCCTCTCCCGCCTCTTACACTACCTGAGGAAGATCTCTATATTGGAAGAGAGTTACTGTTATTAGTTGATGATTTTATTCCAGGCCCGGAGCCATATGTTTTTGATTTTGTGCTCCCTGACTACAACCCTGAATGGGTATCAATTGATGTACTGGGTGAGAACTTCGTTATCGATGGATTTATAATACACGAATGTCTGCCTAAACCAGACCCACCTCCTGTAAATGACGATTGCGATGATGCAATATTTATTGGTGGTGCGTTTCCGCAAACTGTTCCGGGTACAACTTTAGGTGCTACTGTTGACTGCCCGGGTGTTCTCGATTGGGATGCTGTTTGGTATGAGATTGATCTGCCTTACGAATGTAACTTCATTGAAATAGATATGTGTCTTGTCAATGAACTTACATTAAGTAATACAGGTATTATTCTAACTGCAGATTGCTCTTGCGACCCTGCTTCATTTATATATTCTACAGGTGAATGGGCTGTTGCAGGTAACTGTCTTAACGACCTTAACTTCTTGGTTGAAGGCCCCACTACAGTTTATTATCCTGTAATGTCTGAACCGAAGGATGACTTTACTTTCGATATTAATGTAACTGAATTATTCAGGATAGACGGGTTCTTAACATATGCAAACGGACTTATGTCACCTATGCAACTCGATGAAGTAACTATCGATGACGGTGTTGATGTTCTAAGTACTATTACAGACCTGGACGGATACTTTATGTTTAATTGTGTTCCCGACGGAATTTACGTTCTCGGTGGTTCTACCACAGATGATTGGGGCGGATTAAGTATGAATGATGTACAGATGGCACGTCAGCATGTTACTACCCCCGGAGGTACTTTAACCGGAATGTATGTACTTGCAGGAGATGTCGACGAGGATGGATTTCTATTAATGAATGACGTTATGGCAATGTGGAACGAACAAACAGCCGCACCTCCACCAGCTACTGGATTTATACATCAGTGGTTCTTTGATGATCCTTCTGTAACTGTTGCCCCGAGTGCAACTCAAGACTTCCAGGCAATTTGTGCCGGTGATACGGATGGTAGTTATGTACCACCTGGCGTAGCTCTTGGTGCAACGTGGATGAATCCTATCCCTATTAGTTATCCAAGTGATTTGACTTTATTTAATCAGACAAACTGCGGATTATTTAATTTCGAAGAGAATAGTGAACTGGGATATTACGATGGTGGCGAAGACATCTTTTATTTACTGACGCTTACCAGTGACTATACTGTAAATATTACAGTTGATCCGAAAGGGACAACCTACTCAGGATTTTTTATTGATGATGATACTGACTTTACAAGTGTTCTCGCTATGAGTACCAACAGTGGTGGTACAGCTCATACGATTGAAGGTGTATTCCTGGCAGCAGGTGCTTACTATATTATGGTAGATACCTGGCCATCACCTGATTGTATTCCTGATTTTGACCTTACAATAGAAGAATGGGTACCGGCTTATTGTATATCCGGAGTAGGGCCTACTTCTACTTATGACTCTAATGTAGAGACGGTTGACATCACAGGTGATGCAGCTTCTGCAATCGCTTACCTCGGATGTACTAATCCTACCGGTGGTGGCGGATGGTTAGGTGTAGAAGACCTTACTGCTACAATGTCAGTTGATGTAACCATTGGCCTTACTTATTCAATTGATGTTACTTTTGGTACTTGCGGTGGTAGTTACTCAGGAGCTGGTGAAGTGTGGATCGACTGGATGATTCCAAATTACAGTTTTGATCCCGGGGAAAGTATCGGTACATGGTCAGGTTCTCCTCCGTCGCTTCAGACTTTCACCTTTACAGTTCCTGCTGGCGCTACAACCGGAGCTACCAGGATGCGTGTAATGCAACATGAAGGCGGTTCTAACCCACTCGATCCTTGTGGAGGTTTCACATGGGGTTCAGTTGTGGATTTCACTGTTAATGTAAACTAAATTATATACAAGATAGCATTGCGGAAAAATTTTCCGCAATGTTATCTTCATTATATATTTTTGAAAAAAAAGAGAAATAATTTGGATTTTATTTGCGAAGATGTTACATTTGCAATTATTAATCGGAAGAACCATAATAAAATTTTGATTTTAATAAAATAATTTTATATGAAAAAGTTAACATTAATCTTCGCATTACTAACGTTTGTTAGTTTTATTGGAAACGCTCAAACACTGAGTTGGCAATTTGCCAATTACGAGGTGATCAATGCCGGGTCTCAATTACAATTTGATATTGAGGTAAAGGCAGATGTTGGCGGCACCTACCATCGCGACCTGCAAGTATATTTCGATTACAATACCCTTGGTTTTGGATCGGATATCGTAGCAAACGCAAAGGTAACAGTCGCCGATTTAACGCTAATGGAGAATCATTATTTTGTTGTTAACTCGGCCGATAACACCGGGTCAAAGTTTGCAGTCATAACGGAAGCAAGCAATGAGATGACCGAATGGGCCAGTGCAACATATTATAATGAAATGACTACAACCTTTCAAGGACTCTTACGAATTACCATTGATATCGATGATAATACAGAAACAGCCGGTATCGCTTTTGACGAAACTTTAATGAATGGAGGACAGTATTACCAGGATGATATGAGTACAGATCCGATTAAATACACTGATCCTTGTTTTTATGATAATAATTTATCAGGCAACAAGCTCAGCACAGTTTACGGAAATGTTACATATGCGAATGGTTCAAGTTCTGCGTTAAGTGAAGTAACGGTAAAACTGATGGACGGCGTAGTTGAAGTTGCCTCAGATGTAACCGATAGCAATGGTGATTATAATATTTCTGATATTGACGATGGTGGTTATACTTTAGAAAGTACAACAGTAAAAGCCTGGGGTGGTTTAACGATGAATGATGTTCAGCTTGCACGTCAGCATGTAGTAGATCCCCTGGTTACTTTAACCGGAATGCATTATTTTGCCGGTGATGTTGACGAGGATGGGTATATTCTTATGAATGACGTTATGGCCATGTGGCAGGAACAAACAGGTACTCCTCCCGGATTTGTCCATTTTTGGATTTTTGAAGAACCCGGTGTTACCGTAACAAGTGGTGTTGGAACGCAGTCGTTCCAAGGCATTTGTTCAGGTGATACAGATGGCAGTTATGCACCATAGGTCAAATAAAAATTAATTTGAAACAAAGTTTTAAAAATAGTATGAACAAAAAACTGACAAAAATGAAAAAAGTAATTTTATTCTTTAGTGTTATGTTCTTAAGTGTAACTTTATCTTTCGGACAATTAACAACAACAGTTAGCATACCTGATATGGGTGGAGGATTACCTGCAGGTAGTGTGTTTACACCTGTTACAATGGATGCAATAGGTGGTGGAGAAAATTGGGGGACACTCCAGTTTTATTTCTTTTATGACCCGCTGGTATTAACACCGGTAAGTGTGGTCTTCACTAATCCTACAATGCCATTTTATGAGTGGATGAACAACCTGACTTATGGCCCGGATGAGATCATTCTTACATGGCTGTCTTTTTCAGGTGGTATTTTTCCAGCACCTGGTGAAGAGTTATGCCAGATTGAGTGGACATATACAGGTGATCCTGATTTCTCAAGCCTTGTATGGGGACTTGAGGTAAAAGACCCTATTCCAGGTTGGCCTGAGAAAGGCTTAAGTGCTATATGGTCAACAGCCGGTACTATATACGATGCCACATTTGTGGATGGTAGTGTTGGACCAATCGCTACTCCAGGTCTTTGGACAGGAGTAACAAGTTCAGATTGGTTTGATGGAACTAACTGGGATGATGGTATGGTTCCCTCTGGAATTGATGTAACTATTCCAGCTGGAACACCCAACGATCCTGTTATTGAAACCAATGATGCTACTCCTACAGTTGCATGGACACTTGACCTAACAAGTGATGCCCCTATTGTAGTTAATCCACTTGGATATTTATCAGTTGATGGTGTATTCACTAATGATGGTGGGTTGACAGTATTATCAGATGATACTTACAACGGTTCATTCATTTATGGAGCTGCTCTAGGTGGAGATTTCCAGTATGACCGTTACGTAGCAAGCTGGCCAAGTGCAACAGGCGGATGGCACTATATGTCATCACCGATAGCTGGATTTGGTTCACATAATATATTGGACTACTTCCTGAACACATGGGATGAAACTACAAGTATGTTTTTTCAGCATGTAGGTGGTGAGCCTTGTGTTCCTGCTGCTGAGATCTTCAACGATGGAATGGATGGCTGGAGTGTAAAATGGGATGATGCTTATGCTTGTCCTGCTCCAGGAACAGGTGAAACAGTTGAGTTCATTGGAGCTCCTAACTTTGGAGATCAGATTGGTGGAGCTACTGCAAGTGGTGTAGGTGCGTTCCCAAATTTCAACCTGATGGGTAACCCATATCCTTCTTACTGGGATTTCCAGGATTATTATGATGGAATAAACTGGACTGGTAATTTGAACCCAACCATTTATTTCTGGTACGAATGGGGAGAGCAGTATGCAACTTATAATGCATTTGATTTCTCTTCAACTAATGGTGGTAACGGATTTGTACCTCCAGTACAGGGATTCTTCCTTGAAGCGAATGCAGCAGATGTTGTAACATTCACTGATGCAGAAAGGGCCCATGTATATAATGTAACTTACTGGAAAGATGCATCTAACATGGTTAAGTTAATGGCAACTGCCAATGACCGTAGTGATGAAACTGTTATTAGTTTTAATGAAAACTCAACAGTAAACAGGGATAGTTATGATTCACGTAAGCTTATTTCTCCTGTAGAGTATGTACCTGCACTTTACACTATGGCCAGTGATATGACTATTGCTATTAATCATATGCCAGCAACTGAAAGTGTACCTGTATACTTCGAGATGGGAACTAGTAGTTCAGTAACAATTGAAGCCATTGAAACAGGTGAATTTGCAAATGTAGTATTAGAAGACCTGTTATTGGGAACTCAAACTAGCTTACTTGAAGGTTCATATACTTTTGATCATATTGCAGGTGCTGATCCTGACAGGTTCATCTTACACTTCACCCCATTGGGAATTGGCGACAACTTTGCTGACTATGTAAACATCTGGTCAAGTGCAAACAACATTTATGTACAGGTACCTGATGTAACTGGCGACATAGTAGTTTTCAACATGATGGGACAGGAAGTTGTAAGGACAGACATAGAGCCTGGAACTACTGTTATTCCAATGAACGATGTTAATACATACTACGTAGTAAAAGTATTAACCAGCGACAATGCTGTAACCGGTAAGGTATTTATTAAGTAAAAGGATTATTAAATAAATTGTAAAAATTAAAAAATATATAGATATGAAAAAAGCAATTTTAATTGTAGCGATATTATTAGTAATCTTGGTTCCGGTTATATTAACAGCACAGCCAATGCCTTGGGAAGCAGGTGGTGGAGCAGGTAGTGCACCTGTTGGTGGAACTCCAGGTGGTGGTGCACCAATTGGTGGCGGCCTTATCATTTTGCTTTCATTAGCAATTGGTTATGGAACCAAGAAAATTTATGACATTCGTAAGAAAGTATTAAACTAGGAAACTAGGATACAAAATCATAAATTTATTCTAAGAGAAAAGCTTTATCCGCCAATTGGCGGGTAAAGCTTTTTGTTTTTAAGGTTATTCCTGGCACTGAAGGATCACATACGTGTAGGTTAAAGGTTAAAGGTAAAAAGTTAATGTCAATGCCTGAAATACGTTGACCAAAAAAAGCGTATTATTATGGTAGAAAATAGCATTTTTACAAAGGATCTCAGATCGAGACGAAACCGTTATTTTAGTAATGATATTAAAAAGAAGATTGTT
>JAUVJI010000064.1 GCA_030596605.1 Bacteroidales bacterium | reverse complement strand
AGGACAGGGGAATACCATTTTTTGTAAACCCGTATTATCTCTCACTACTGAATGTTGATGTCCCTGTGAAATATATCAATACGGATTATGCCATTAAAGATTATGTTTTTGTTAGTAAATCCCTTGTTAGTGAGTTTGGCGAAATTGAGGCATGGGAAAAAGAAGACATTGTAGAGGCTGGAAAACCAAATGCAGCAGGATGGCTACTTCCCAACTCTTATAATGTTCATCGCAGATACCCCGAAGTTGCTATTTTAATTCCTGATACGATTGGACGTGCGTGTGGAGGTCTATGTGTCTCATGCCAACGCATGTACGATTTTCAGAGTGGCCACCTCAACTTCGACCTCGAAGATTTAAAACCCCAGGAAAAATGGTGGGACAGACTTCCCAAATTATTACAATATTTTGAGAACGATTCCCAACTTCGTGATATCCTTATTACAGGTGGCGATGCATTAATGAGTTCCGATAAATCCTTAAAAAGAATTTTAAATGAGGTTTATCAAATGGCAGTTAATAAACGAAAAAACAACAGGCTGCATAAGAAAGGAGATAAATTTGCTGAAATGCTTAGGATCAGACTGGGAACCCGTTTACCTGTTTACTTGCCCCAAAGAATTACTGACGACCTGATAAATATTCTTGCAGACTTTAAAGATAAAGCTTCAAAAACCGGCTTTAAACAATTTCTTATTCAAACACATTTTGAAACATCGATGGAGGTAACTCCTGAATCGGCTGAAGCAGTAAAAAAACTAATATCCGCCGGATGGACCGTAACCAATCAACTTGTTTTTACAGCTGCTGCATCACGTCGCGGACATACTGCTAAACTCAGAAAAGTATTGAATGACATCGGTGTTTTAACATATTATACTTTTACTGTAAAAGGTTATAAAGAGAACTCGCATAATTTTGCCACAAATACACGGGCTGTTCAGGAGCAGGTTGAGGAAAAAGTGATAGGTGAAATTCCAAAGGATCAATTTGAGAAAATTAAAGAATTTCCGCTTGATGCTGAAAATATGATAAAGAATATTGATTCTTTGAAGAAAGAATGTAACATCCCATTTCTTGCCACCGACCGGAATGTACTTAACCTGCCCGGAGTTGGGAAAAGCCTTACCTACCGGACAATCGGAATAACCTATGATGGCAGGAGAATACTGGAATTCGACCATGACCATACACGTATGCACAGCCCTATCATAAACAAAATGGGTAAAGTCATTATTATTGAATCAAAATCGGTAAGCGATTACCTTGAGCAGTTAGAGCTAATGGGTGAAGACATAAAAGAATATGAAAGTGTATGGGGCTATTCAATTGGTGAAACAGAAGCTCGTATGCCGGTTTATGAATATCCTGAATTCAATTTCGAACTAACAGAAGAATTAACTAATTTAGAGGTTTAATTGTACAAGTCAATTCTTTATCCCTTTCGTTGCCTATGAAAAACAAAAAGAAGATTCTTTTATTAATCTTATTTTTTTTGGTCGTAATCATTTTCAGTTTGCTACCGAAACATATTGTCCGTTATTTCTACTGGAATTTGGCTGATCTGAATGATTATAAAAAATTCCCAAGTCTTCCCATTGAAAAAGGTAACAACAGTTTTACCTTTTTTGAATCCAGTGGTAATCTTAATTTTCAAATCCCGGAGAAATACAACCCTGATAACAAATGGAATACCTTTGAGCAATTCCTGGAAAAGAAAAAAGCAGTTGCCTTTCTAGTCATAAGGAATGATACCATTATTTATGAAAATTACTTTGCCGGTTATAACGACACTTCCATCTTAACAACATTTTCAGCATCAAAATCTTTTGTTTCAGCGCTCATGGGTATTGCCATTGATGAGGGCTATATCTACAGTGCCTCAGAGCCAATTATTAAATACCTGCCTGAGCTTACAAATCCCGGTTTTGATAAGATCACGATTAAGGATTTATTAAATATGCGGTCGGGAATTAAATTTAATGAAGGCTATTTCAATCCGTTCGCCGAAATGCCTAAATACTATTACGGAACAAATATTTTAAAATATATAAAAAAGTTAAAAATTAAAGAAGAACCTGATAAAACCTACGATTACATAAGTGTTAACACCATTTTATTAAGCCTTATAATTGAGCGGGCAACAGGTACCAAACTCAACAAATATTTAGAACAAAAGATATGGCAACCCATAGGTATGCAATATAATGCTACATGGAGCACTGACAGTAAAAAACACCAAACCATCAAAGCCAATTGCTGCATAAACGGACAGGCCATTGATTTTGCTAAATTCGGGCGTTTATACTTAAACAAAGGAAATTGGGAAGGCAACGAGGTAGTTCCTGAAAAATGGGTGGTAAAATCTACTTCAATCATCAACGATTCAAGAGATTCGCAGGGATACCCTTATACTTATCAATGGCGGGTTTTAGAAAATGGATCTTTTTTTGCCAAAGGAATCCTGGGACAGTATATTTTTGTTTATCCTGAAAAAAATCTCATTTTCGTCCGTATTGGGAAAAAATATGGTGGCATCGATTGGGTTGATTTATTCTTAGAGTTGTCGAAACAGTTGTAGCTTCTGAATAAATGTTTCATAAAGGTTCACGCAAAGCTCGCATAAGGAGCGCTAAGAACGCAAAGAAATACTGCCAATCTTTTGGCGGCCTTTGCGATTGGACTTTCCGGCCTTTGCGTGAAACTATTTTTGGACAGAATCAAAAATGATTAGAATTATTTATCCTTGTTCTCAAAAAATTTCCCAAACTCAGGAAAGTAAAGTTTTTCGCGAGCGATATCTTCCGGGCAGATAAAATATTTTATAATACCATGGCAACTTAATTCATTGTTGTGGTTATACAATTCTGTTTGGACATAAGCCAGGCGTTTAGCAACTTCTTTTATCCTTGCCTTTAGTAATATTTTTCCTTTATCAACAAAAACTGTGCGTTTATATCGTAGGTCCATATTGGCAGTTACCCCTGCGGTTTTAAGTTTAATATGAATTGTCCAGCTGGCGATTTCATCTAAAAGTGTGGCTTGAATACCACCATGCAATACTGATTTATATCCACTGAAATGTTGCGAAGGTTCCCAATCACAAACAAGGAAATCACCCTCTTCATAAAATTCCAAACGAAGTCCCAAAGCATTATTGGGGGAGCATCCAAAACAATTATACCCTTCAAGATTTTTATAGGGATTGAGGATTTTCTTTCGGGTAGGTGGGTTATTCATTTCTACGATTAGTCGTTCCCTTTACTTTTATTTAAATTTTTCTGACTTAATCTCTACTCCATGGGCATCATATTCATTCCACTCGCCGGTTTTTTTTCCTGTAGCATAATTGCCTTGTATTTTTAACTTTCCGGTTGAATAAAATTCCCTGTATAATCCATCTAAAACATTATCAGCATAATGTTCTTCTATCATTACGTTTCCATTGGTGTGGAAGGTTTTGTTAACGCCATTAAACATTCCGTCTTTATACTGATAAATAGCAATTACCTTATGCTTATCGTTATACCATTTGGAGGTTCCATTTTTCTTACCATTTTTATATCCCGATTCTTCCTGCATCTTACCATTTTCATAATAGGTATATTTTGCACCCTCCATTAAACCGTCCACATACTTCACTTTGGTTTTTGGTTTATTAGTATTATAAAACTCAATTGACCAGCCATTCAGAATTCCATCAATGTAATAATCATGTTTGGATACAAACCCCTTCCTGTCGAATTTCATAAAAAGCCCTTGTTTAACTCCTTTACTGTATGACTCAACTCTTGTGACATAGCCATTTTTTTGTTCATAGATCCAAGTACCATCTTTTTCACCATCCAGGTAAAATCCTTTTTCTATTTTACCTCCAATGTTTTTTTCTGAATATCCATCCTCTTGTGCAAAAGAGCAATTCAAAGTTGCTGTAAACACCAATATTCCTAGTAAGACAATAAACCGTTTCATAATAATTAAATTTTAAATTTTGTAACCGGACAAAAGTAAATAAAACAAAAACCCTATTCAAGATTTTGATCAAAAGAAAAAATATATAATTTTGCAGTCCCAAATTTTAATGCGGATGTGGCGAAATTGGTAGACGCGCTAGACTTAGGATCTAGTGCCGCAAGGCGTGAAGGTTCGAGTCCTTTCATCCGCACAGAGTAAGGAGGAATGGACGAGAAGTCTATCCCGATAGCTATCGGGAAGTCCTTTCATCCGCACAAAAAAAAATAAATCCCAGTTGCCTTTTATTTTTCAACTAAAGTTACTGGGATTTTTTCTCTTTCTTTCAGTCCATTAATAATATCTTTGCCAAGCACTTGAGTGTTTTTAGCATATCCAGTTGGATGATTCAAATTTATTCTCAAGTTGTATTTTTTATTTATTTCTTTCAGTATTGGCATTACTTCAATTTCCATTAAATTATCATTTTTATCAAATATTCGGATCATGTTATTGGAAAATCGTTTTATGTAATAAATAGATTCTCTTATTTCTGCGTAAGCTTTTCCAACCTCATCAAATCCCTTAAAACTCATATTTCTCTTTCCACTCTCACGGTATGAAAATTCCGTGGCGATATAGTCTATAAATGATTTTATAATAAATTGAGTATTTGGGTCTATTGGTTCAATTTCTGCATTCTGTTCATACTTTATCAATTTCCTCAATGAGGCTTCAATTGATTGTTCTTTTTCGATATGATTTGTCCATTTTAGCCAAACTGTCTTTGAGTTAGTTTCTTCAGCTTTGACTATTAATCTTTCAAAAGCATTATCATCAGGTGTAATTAATAAAGAATATATTGGTTTACTTTTATCGAAATCTTCCGACCGTTTGAAATAGTTATATTGCTTTTCAATTTGTCCTTTTTTTAAAGCGTGCTTGCTAATTTTATTTTCGATTATTATATATGCAAGATCTTCTCCCTCATTTTTTGAAGATATTCTTAACAATATGTCTGGTATTTGTTTTCTCCCATTCTCAATAATTATAGTGTATTCTGGTTCAGAGGTAACAACGTATTCATTTGAAAAAGAAATTATTTGTTCTCGTATCGAATTCTTTTTCAAATCCAACAAATCAAACAAATTATCAGTTTCAAGCGACTTATCAATCAAATTAAGGAATAATACAAAAAAGGCATTATTCAGTTCATTTGAACTATCAAGCAAGTAACTCATAAATGATGTTACATTAGTTTCAGAAATTTTACCATTTCCTTCTGATAATGCTTTAAAAATATTCATTCGAATTTCCTTCCTTCAATTTATTATATGTGCTATTTGCTTTTAATAAAATTTCATTTCGAGTCTTTAATACATCTTACCGCATGTTTACATGCTTTAAATTGAGTATGTCTTGCAGTTTGTCCAAACATTGTAAATATTGTTCTGCACCATGCTTCTTCACTATCTTTTTCCGTTGAACTCCAATATCTGGCAACATCCTAAATGACACAAGCGTGCGCTTGCGCCAAAGTGTTTTCCATACTCAACCGAGAAGAAGTTAATATGAGCCACGAACGCTTGAATTCATACATTGCCCACCAAGCTTTCGTCAGGCTGTATAAGCCTGTATAATTGACCGTTTAGTAGATTATTGTCAGTGAAATACGGCTAATATATCACCATTTTTTCAGTATAGACTCTCTTGCCATCAAAAACTCTAACAAAATAGATTCCTGTTGAATATTGCCAAAGTTCTATCTCATGATTTTTTCCGTCTATAAAACCGGTCGAATAAATTAATTGGTTATTCGAATTATAAACTTCTACTTCTTTTATATTATTACCAACTATTGTAATTTTATCCTTTGAGGGATTTGGATAAATATTCAATTTGAAATCCTTTTCTGATTCTGAAATTGAAGTCGGATTAATATCATATCCATACCAGGTACCAATATCATAATCTCCATCCTTTGAAACAAACAGGAAACCATTTGCAATGGCTAATGAATGTCCGTTATCACCAAATTCGAGTTCTGCTGATTCAATAAATACTCCTGAATGATTATAAATATATACAGTTTTTATAGAAGAGTCCCATGTATAGATGTGGTCAGCATCAACTGCAACTGCAGCATCTCCCCCAAAATTCCCTGATCCGCTTGATATACCAGAGATTTCCTCAAGAACATTTCCTGTACTAAAATCATGTATTCGTAATGTTCCTGCATAAAAATCATAAAATTTACTTCCATCCTCTGATATTGCAAAAGAAGCCTGGATGTTTTGCATTATATTTCCAAATATTAAATCAAAAGAGCCACTATTCAGATCGGTTATTTTATAAATACTTCCTCCAAAGCATGAAGCATATAAATATCCGTCCGACGTATTATAGGATAAACCTCTACCATCTATCTGGATCGGAAAAGTTTGTATTAATGTGCCATCTAAGCTGAATTCATTTATTTGTCCATTACCGGTATTACCTCCGTTTATCGTGTAATAATAACTACCGTCTGAAGTAATATGCATATTATGATTGTAAGGATGTTCGTCAAAAGTAATTACCGGCGATATTGCCTGAATAATTTGCATTGACTTTGTCTCACTTTTTGCTGATGATTCTAAAGAAATTGATGTATCAAAAGAAGAATCACTAATATCAGTATTACTCAGTTGATTTGAAAACTGTCCGTAGGATATTACATTTGATGTCATAAATAGTATTAATACTGCATATGGTAATAATGTTTTCATATAAATTGAATTTTAAATTTTCTAAACTAATGGCTGATTGGTTCAGCCCCGTTTTTTTAAATGGTTTCTGGTCTCCATTTCATTTAAATTAATCATAGTGAATTATTCAATAAGTCAAGAGCTGTTCACAAATATTTCGGCGAATCTCTTGTATTTAATGTAATTGGTTGTTGACTCTTAAACTTATACATAAAATAGATATATGAGTTACAAATATAATTATTTTATCTCAACAAGGAAAATTCAAAAAAACTGTCATTACAAAACTATATTAATATAACCTGGAATACCAATTGTTGTTCAAAAAGAACTAAATGACGCAAGCGTAATATACCTACTAATCATTCCTAATAAAAACATCAATCCAGTCAATAACTGTAAAGCTGACAAAATACAAATCGGTCTTATCACTAAACTTATATTTTCTGCTCATTGAATTAAGTAGTTTTTTGCACAAATTTATTTAAAAACTTTGGGTATATTAAAAAAAAAATATTAATTTTGAAAATCAAAATAAAAACGTTCATTTCATAAATTATTGAATTTCAATAAACTCTGATAAGATATAAATCTTTATAAAGATATAAATCAAAGGGGTTTAAGAAGTAGTATTGCTAACTCTGCCATTGAAATAGACAGATGCAAGAATCATTCTTAAACCCTTTTTTTATGCAAATATTTTACTTAAAAATGATTTAATTAAAACTGCAATTGTATTTATAATAAAGGATATATTATGCTCAAAAAAATTCAATTTATATATAACATGATAAGAACCTTTTTCAGTGGCGAGAAGGATTTAATAATTTATTTTCGAACTGATACAAAAAAAAGGAGCACTGAGCTATATTATGAAAGTAGAACTAATAATAAAAATAATTTAGTTCAAACAGCAAAATAAGATAAAGGTAATTTATAAATGTTCTCTATTAAATAACATTTAATAACTTTAATGAAAATTTTCTAATTATGTCAAACACAAAGATTACTTATCTACTAGGTTCTGGTGCAAGCTGTGGCATTAGAGATGATGATGCGAATCTTCCTAATTATGCTATGCCTTTAGTTAAAGAAATACCTCAGAGGTTGGAATTAATGTTAAATATCCTTGTCAAAGCAAAAAAATTTATAAGTGCAAGCATAGTAGATGGAGTCAAATCAGAATATGGTTTACAAAGAACTTATAAAGAGTTATTAGAAGAATTAATTGTAAAATTTGAAATATTCAAAGAAAACGTAAAATCTCATGCTTCAATTGATACATACGCAAAAAAGGTCTATTTTACAGATAGTCTAAATTCAAATGGTATTTATGAAAAATATGAAGAGGTAAAAGCCTTAATTGATTTATATTTTCTTTTCGAACATTTTTTTGTTCAACAGGATATACGGTATGATTTATTTATTGCTTCCATTCTAAAAGGATATCAGGGAGGAAATATAAAACTACCAGAATCAACAAGCATAATTACATGGAATTATGATATACAGTTTGAAACATCCTTGGCGAATTTTTATCACGCCCATAAGTTAAAAGAAATAAGGAATAAATTTCTAATTTATCCTGGAAGAGAATTGGACGTTACTGAGGACGAGATGACCGATTTTAATTTGATACATATTAATGGTGTATCAGGTGCTTATTATTCTGATAATCATAAAAAGAAATGCCAATCCGATGACCTCTTACTTAACTCTAATACTAGCAAGCCAAATATTAAAAAAATATTATCGGCATTTGAAAATAAAGACAAATCTTTAGAAAAAGAATTGAAACATATAGCAAGATCTTTACTACCAATTATAAATTCAATTCTTCGTAAATACGCACTCTATTCTACCCATGCAATATTTTCATCAATTAAATTTGCTTGGGAGCTGGAACATTCTAAAGTTCCGGATGAGTATTATAGATTACCTCCCCCTATTTTAAGGATTCTGAAAAATACTGATATATTAGTAATTATAGGATATTCTTTCCCAACTTTTAATCGTGAAATCGACAAGATCATTTTTAAACGTCTTAGAGATACTACTTATATATTTTTACAGGTTCCTGAAAAGATGTTTTCAGAAATTGAAGTAAAAATTAATTCGCTTTCTTTTGGTAAATTCGATAATCCTGTAAAGAAAATCAATATTTTGAATGAATTTTTTATTCCTTATGAATTTGTTGGGTAATAGTATATATTAGTTGTGGTTTTTTGTAGTTATTTATAATAATCGAATCAAATTAATTATGTAAATTTACATAATCTTATTAAATTTAAGATTGTAATAAGCATAAATTATACATTGTATATGAAAAATGTATTGGTATTATTTCCGTTATTTATTTGTTTCATTTTGGGTTCATATTCACAAAATGCTGATTGGATTAATTACACAGATTCTCGTACTGTTAATGATATTGTAATAGATGGAGATTTTATTTGGATGACTACAGATGGTGGTTTAATTAAATATAACAATATTTCAGGCAATACAACTCTTTATCAATCTTCAGATGGACTTCCAGGCACAAAAGTTAGAAAAATATGTCTTGATAATTTAAATAACAAATGGATGAATATTGCTGGAGGTGCTATTGCAAAGTATAATGGCAATCAATTTAATGTATATGATACGATAATTTCAGAATTACAACACTTAGCAATAACAGACTTGTTTTGTGATAACCAAAACAATATTTGGATGACAATATCAAATCCTTCCTTGGTTATGAAATTATCAAATGGTACGTTTACAATTTATAATTCTTCAAACTCAAATTTACCAGGAGGACACTATTCTGCTATTAATGAAGATAATTATGGAAATGTTTGGATAGTATGTGAAGGGAAATTAGCAAAATATCAAAATACTGGTGATTTTGAGATTATGGAAATGCAAGGAATTGGTACAAGTTATTGTAAAGGAATAGACTTTGATAGTTCTGATAATATTTGGTTATTGGCAAATGGTCTATCTTATTATGATGGGAGTTATTGGTCTATATATAATTCCTCAAATTCGGGTCTTCCAGATGTATATTATAATGATTTTGAAATTGATGATAGTGACAATGTTTGGATTGCCACAAGTGGTGAAGGATTAGTAAAATTTGCAAATAATATCTGTACTTACTACAATACTTCTAATTCAAATATAAATTCTAATGAATGTAACAGTTTAAAAATAAATAACAGTTATATAATTGTTGGCACTAATAACGGTTGTTCTAAATTTAATGAATTTTCTGAATGGCAATACATAGTTACTCAATCTTCAGGACTTCCAACACCTCATATAAATGGTATTGCATTTGACGATAATAATAAAGCATGGATTAGCACATCTAATTCTGGTCTTGTTACTTTCTTTAATAATGAATGGGAGGTTTTTAATACTAATAATTCAATAATACCTACTAATGATATTAATGTTGTAAAATCTAATCAAAATGATATCTGGGTTGGAACTGAAGAAGGTTTATTACAAATTACTGATACAAGTTGGATTGTTCACGAGCAGTTCACAGATATTTATATTAGTTCCATAGTCTTTGACGATAGTATAGTATGGGTAGGAACAAATAGTGATGGTATTGCGAAAATTCTTAATAACACAGTACAGTTTTTCAATCAGAATAACTCAGGTATCTCAAGTAATGGTGTATTCTCAATGAGTTTGGGGTTAAATGGAAGACTTTGGATCGTTCCACACAGTCAGGGAATAGATATGTATAATGGTTCTGTTTGGTTAAATTTTAATTCAAATAATTCAGGATTACCTGACGATTTCTTAAAATCAATTACAGTGTCAGACGATGGTACAAAATGGATTGGTACTTACGCAAGTGGATTAGTAAAATTCGATGACGAAAACTGGACAATATATAATTCAATTAATTCCTTTATTACTTCTGATTTCATAGGTTATTTATATTTTGAAAATAATAATTTGTGGATATCTTGTTATAGTGCTATTGTATATAATGGTAATAACCATATTATTTTTAATCCCATTAATTCAGGTATCACTAGTTTTGATTTTTCAATAACAACTGACAGTTATGGAAACTACTGGTTTGCAGGTTTGGGATTAGCAAAATATTCAGGAGAATTAAATTTTAATATATTAATTGATCATAAAAAAAATAATAATTTTCAATTATATCCAAATCCCGCTGATGATTATTTATATTTTGAATTTAATAATCAAACTCAATCTTCTTATATAGTATCAATTTATAGTATATCGGGAGAGAAAATTATTACTCAAACAATCTCAACAAATAGTATTCAAATAAATAAACTACAAAGTGGGATATATATATTATATTTAACTAGTAAAAATAAAGAACTGATACGAACTAAGTTTATTAAAAAATAATAATAGCCAACAAAAATTTAATTCCTTCTATCTATTAAAAGAAATCAGACTAAATTGCGCAAGCGTCCGTTTGTGCCAATACTACCTGCTGAATAAATAATCTTCTGACTTGTTAATAAACAAGGCTATATTAAAAATTGATAATTAATAATTCAATTAGTTAAAAACGGTGGCACAAGCGGACGCTTGCGCCAGATAGGATACAGAAAGATTTCAGTATCACAATTGAATAAATATTTATATTTTAAAATTATTTTTTTTATTATTTTTGAGGTGAAATTATTCATTATTACTAAGTTAATCTATGATTTTAAAATGAAGTGAATATGACGAAACCAATTTTTAACGAACAAATTAAACCGACAATTTTAGAACAGTTATCTAAAGCAAAAAAGTCCATACTGGTTGTTGTAGCATGGTTTAATGACAAAGATATTTTTGAATTACTTTTAAAAAAGGCAACAGACTCTAATGTTTTGATTAAGATAATCCTTTCAGAAGAAGATGAAGAAGATACTGTCAATGCTGAACTACCTTTCCAAAAACTCTTGGATGTAAATGAGAATATTTACATTTTTAAAATTCCAAAAGATGCCGTAATGGTTCATCAAAAGTTTTGTATTGTAGACGGAAAAAATTGTATTTCCGGATCTTATAACTGGACATTTGGTGCAAGCTATAAAAATCTTGAAAATGTTATACTGGTCGAAAATGATGAAAAAGTTTGTAAACCTTTTATCAAGGAATTTGATAGAATATTTGATGAATATTGCAAACCCATAATTAATACAAGCACCAAAAAACTTCAAGAATTATTTCACTTGCTTCAAAACAGTATTAAGCATGGTAATATTCGTTTAGCAATAAATGTTGACAAAGTAGTTAAAGATATAAAGTCTAAATTTCTAATTCCTGATAATATAAATACAGAATCCTTTGATACTTTTAATGATCCAATCACCATAGACTCTGACGAAGAATTGATAATGAAGTGGTGGACCCTACTTCCAAAAAATTGGAAAACATTTTTTTTAAAAAATTACCTAAAAGTCGAATCAATATACATTGATGTATTTGCAATAAAAAACCTATTTACTGCTACTGAAAATCTCATTATACCAAAAGATGCAGTTCAAAATATATTTGCTTTCAGTGGTATTAAAAATCTTTCGTTTATTAGGTCAATCGAAGCTAATAGTTGCAAATTGTTAACATTAAATAACATTGAAAATTTTTCAAAATTAACTAATTTGGTGCTTCGAGGAAACAGGCTTTTTTCGCTACATATAATAAATGAATTACCTTCCTTAGAAAAAATTGATGTATGTGAAAATGATATTTCAAAAATTGACTATTTAACTGAAAATCATTCTGTAAAAGAATTTCACTTTATGAATAATCCTTGTACAAGTCTTGAGGGTATACAGAACTTAAAATCGCTTGAATATTTTTCTTGTGATGATAGATTTGCTAAATTTCCAAATGAAATTAAACGACTTACAGATTTGGGATTAAAAAATCAAACACGTGATAATGGTTGGAGAATTTATGGAGCCTTATGCTATAAAAAAAAACAAGCCTAATAATTATTTTCACCTTAATGGCGTAAGCATCCGCTTATGACAAAATTCTCAACTACTTTTATTCAATTATTTCAATTTCCAATAACCCCTTTATTCCTGCATAATCCCGGGCACTGCTGAATAAATAATCTTCTGATTTGTCATAATACACCAGGAATAGATAATAAGCCCTTTGTTTTTTATACAAATTTATTTAAAAAATTGGTCTGAAACAATATTGGAAAATAATTATATCAATTTTGGCACAAGGTGTTATAGACATAAGCACCAAATAACAAATAATAATCAATGTTCTAAAAATCAATATTCTAAACGGGTTTGGTAATTTTATAAAATTGGGAATTGGAATTTATTTGTTTTTTGTGATTTGATATTTGGTGCTTATTTATACAAACCAGCAATTTTATGGACATCCACTAAATAAATCCCATCCTGGTTAATTGAAATATCAAAAATTCTAATATTCCATTTTATCAGGTAATAAAAAACACTTATTTTTGAGCCGTGTCATACAACCTATTTTTGTACAGGTATGTCATATAAGCAATCCATGATAAATTAAATCAATCTATAAATGAAAAAAATTATACTCTTATTATTCGTTTCAATATTTACAATTTCAGGATTTAGCAAAGAGGTGAGTTTAAGCGATGCCCAAAAAGTCGCCCAAAACTTTTATTACCTGAAGCAGGCACAAAGCGCTTATAATTATTCATATAACCAAATAGCTCCGGATGTAACTATTAAATGGGGAGAGAGCAATAAGCCCGATTTTTTTGCAATAACTTTCGAAACAGGCGGATTTGTTATTGTATCAGGCATTGATGATATTTATCCGGTCATCGGATATTCTTTGACAAATAATTTTGGTCAGGAAAATCAACCGGAACATTATAAAAGTTTTTTGCAGGGTTATGCTGATCAAATCAATCATGTCAGGGAAAATGGAATAAATACTACTCAGGATGTTTTGGAAGCATGGGAATATTTCCTTAATGAAAATTTTACATCTGTTAAATCGGTATCTCTAAAAGATAATTTAGATCCTTTGGTTCCATGCCAGTGGAATCAGGGCTATCCATACAACGTATTGTGTCCCGAAGATCCAAACGGACCAGGCGGATATGTATATGCCGGTTGTGTTGCTACGGCCATGGCCCAGGTGATGTATTACTGGCGTTACCCATTACAGGGAACCGGATCACATTCGTATTATTATTATTCATATGGAAACATTTCGGCCAACTTCGGAGCTACTGAATATGACTGGGATGCCATGGAAAACTATATCAATCATGATAATCCTAATCCCATTGCTGAACTGCAATTTCATTGTGGTGTTGGAGTGGAGATGATGTATGGACCTAATGGTTCGGGAGCATACAGTTCGGATGTACCACCGGCTCTTGTCGATTATTTTGGATATTCAGACGATGTATTTTTCAATTGGAAAGAAAACTTTGAACATACGGAATGGATTGATATGTTAAAGGACAACCTGAACAATGGTTGGCCTATGTATTATTCCGGATTTAGTTCTTCAGGAGGGCATGCATTTGTTTGCGATGGCTACCAGGACGATTTTTTCCATTTTAACTTTGGCTGGGGAGGCAGTTCGGATGGTTACTATTCACTATATGATGTAAACAGTTATAACAACGGGCAGGGTTGTGTTTTTAATTCATATCCCGGAGCGAACTACCCATATTATTGTACAGGTGATAAAACTTATTCGGCGAAAAACGGCACTATTGAAGACGGGAGTGGCCCGGTTGACAATTACCAGGATTTGGCTGATTGCACATGGCTTATTTCACCCCAAACACCAGATGATTCCATCAGCAGTATAACATTAAAATTTTCAAGGTTCGATGTAGCATTGGATGATAACCTGATTATATATGATGGTTCAACTACCGATGATGAAGTGCTTGTGATATTAACAGGTTCGGATATCCCTGAATCAGTTACCACTACGGGTAATGAAATGCTGATACAGTTTGTTACTGATGATGCCAATACTTCTAACGGATGGCTTGCTTCATTTTCTTCAACCGTTCCTGATTATTGCCAGGGGCTGACATCCATGACCGAAGAGCAGGATAGTTTCACTGATGGCAGCGGGAACTTTAACTATCACAATTCAACTGTTTGCATGTGGAAAATAATTCCGGAGGATGCTGAAACAGTAACTTTGTATTTTACAAAATTCGACACCGAAGAAAGTAAGGATGTCGTGAAAATTTTTGATTATGAAAGCCAGGAACAATTGGCAGAATATTCAGGCTATTATGCACCGGATAACCTTCCTGAGCCTGTTACATCGTATAGCGGAAAGATGTTTGTGACATTCTCAACAAATAAAAACACCACCCTTGATGGATGGGAAGCGAATTATGATACTTTATCTGTGGGTGTTGATGATTTGGAAGAAGAACTACCTTCGGTGAATATATACCCAAACCCTGTTAATGATATAATCAACATAAGTTTCATATCACAAACCAATAGCGACATAAATATTCAAATCCAGAACCTTGAGGGTAAAGTTTTATATTCTGAGAATTTCAGTAGTGTAAAAGAAAATCAAAACCTGAACATCGACATTTCTAACCTTTCATCCGGTTTGTATATCTTATCGATTGGTAACAATGAATCTATCATCCATAAAAAGATTCTAAAAAGCAATTAAACACAGAACCTTGAACACTGAACACTAAACTCTGAACTGACTTCAAACATCGAACATCGAACTGTTCATCATGCAACCCTTTTCAACATTCAATTGTTTAGTATTTAAATGTTATAACACTGAATAATGAAATAATTATCTAATTTTGCAGCCCGAAATTTAAAAGTGAAAATAGAATGAATATTACACAGGAAAGTACTGGTGATTTAACAGCTACGATTAAAATTGAACTGATGCCGGATGATTACCAGGAACAGGTAAATAACACATTGAAAGATCTGCAGAAAAAATCAACATTGAAGGGCTTCAGGCCAGGCAAAGTACCTTTTGGCCTCATCAAAAAAATGTATGAAAAAAATGCGGTTGCGGAAGAAGTTAATAAAGTTTTATCCGATTCACTTAACAATTATATAGTTGATAACAAGCTTGATATACTTGGATATCCACTCGCAAATGAAGAGCGGAATAAGAATGTGGATTTCGAGAATAACACTGAATTTGAATTTTTCTTTGATGTAGGGCTTGCACCGGAATTCGAACTTGAAATATCAGATAAAATTGATGTTGATTATTATGATATCAAAGTGGAAGATAAAATAGTTGATAATTACCTTGAGGAGACCAGGAAAAGATATGGAAATTCTGTAAGTGGCGAAACCATTGAAGAAGGTGATCTTATAAGGGGCGAAATGGAACAGTTGGATAATGAAGGAAATATTCTGCCAGAGGGAATAAAAAATCAAACTTCCCTTTCGGTAAACTTCATAAAGGATGAAAAGGTAAAGAAGGAATTTCTTGGTAAAAAGAAAGAAGAAAAAGTTCGCTTTAATCCATTAAAAGCCACAGAGAACGCTACTGAAACTGCCTCCATGCTGGGCATTAAAAAAGAAGAGGCTGAAATCCTGGATTCAGAATTTGAATTCACCATTTCTGAGATCTCAAGGGTAGAACCGGCTAAGGTAGATAAAGAATTGTTTGTTAAAGTTTACCCCAATGATACTATTGAAGATGAAGTTCAGTTCAGGGAAAAATTAAGAGGTGAAGCAAAAGGTTATTATCAAAAAGAATGTGACAATTATTTGGTTCATTCAGCCATGGACAAATTTATCCATGATACAAAGTTTGAACTTCCTGATGAATTTGTGAAAAGGTGGTTAGTAGCATCCAGTGAGAAAATAGACAAAGACTCAATAGATAAGGAATATGATAATTATTCTAAATCGCTTCGGCAACAACTTATCATCAATAAGATTGCAAAAGACAATGAAATTAAAGTAGAAGAAAAGGATATTAAAAATCATGTTAAAGGTTATTTTGCACAACAGTATATGTTTGATCCATCTGATGAAGAGAAGATGAAACAGTTAGATACGATTGCCGACTCAGTTTTGCAGAATAAAGAGGAAGCCAGTAAGATTTATGACCAGTTATTTGATGAGAAGCTAAAGGAACTGTTTAAATCCACGCTTAAGTTTAACAATAAAGAGGTTACTTACGAAGAATTTATTAAAATTGTAAACGATCACCATAAAAATCATAATCATGAACATTAATAATGAATTTAAAGATTTCGCAACAAAACATCGTGGAATAAATAGTTTAACCTTAGATAAATATGTTTCAATAAGCAGTAATTATATATCACCTACCATTATTGAAGAACGTCAGTTGAACATTGCAACTATGGATGTTTTCTCCAGGTTGATGATGGACAGGATCATTTTTTTGGGAGTCCCCATTGATGATTATGTTGCCAATATTATACAGGCACAATTGTTATTCCTTGAGTCAGTAGATGCAACAAAAGACATTCAAATCTATTTGAACACACCCGGTGGTGGCGTTTATGCCGGGTTAGGCATTTACGATACGATACAATATATTAAACCGGATGTCGCAACGATTTGTACCGGTGTTGCCGCTTCAATGGGAGCTATACTTTTGTGTGCTGGACAAAAGGGTAAAAGAACTGCTTTGCCTCATTCCAGGATATTGATTCATCAACCCATGGGTGGTGTTCAGGGACAGGCTTCTGATATAGAGATCACTGCCCGTGAGATCCAAAAACTCAAAAAAGAGTTGTATGAAATTATTGCAAGGCATTCCAATCAGTCATACAAGAAAATATGGAATGATTCTGACCGTGATTATTGGATGACTGCAAGTGAAGCCAGAAAATACGGAATGATTGATGAAGTGCTTGTGCGTGAAGAGAAAAAATAGATAATTATCAGCAACTTAAAAATATTACATTTGTATAATACTATTAAATTATTAGGCATTTATGGCTAAAAAAATTGAGCGTTGTTCATTTTGTGGAAGGGAAAAAGCACAGACAAATGTGCTGATTGCCGGATTAGATTCGCATATTTGTGATTATTGTGTTACCCAGGCGCAAACTATCATCAATGAGGAAATTGCCACAAAAACGAATAAACAATTTACCAAGATTGAGCTCCTGAAACCACGTGAGATCAAGGAATACATTGATCAGTATGTGATCGGGCAGGATGAAGCAAAAATTGTCCTTGCTGTTGCCGTTTATAATCATTACAAAAGAATAAACCAACCCGAAAGTAAAACCCACAAAGATGAAATTGAGATTGAAAAAGCTAATATCATTATGGTGGGAGAAACCGGGACAGGAAAAACATTGCTTGCAAGAACAATTGCAAAAATGCTAAAAGTCCCGTTTTGCATTGCCGATGCTACTGTACTGACGGAAGCCGGTTATGTTGGTGAAGATGTAGAAAGTATTTTATCACGTTTGCTACAAGTTGCTGATTACAATGTAGCTGCAGCAGAAAAGGGGATTATATTTATTGATGAAATTGATAAGATTTCACGTAAAAGTGATAATCCATCCATCACGCGCGATGTTTCCGGAGAGGGCGTACAACAGGCTTTATTAAAATTACTGGAAGGAGCCATAGTAAATGTACCTCCCCAGGGAGGAAGAAAGCACCCGGAACAGAAAATGATCCAGATAGATACTAAAAATATACTTTTTGTTGCCGGTGGCGCTTTTGACGGAATTGATAAAATCATTGCTTCAAGGTTACGTACAAACGTAATAGGATACTCATTCGGTGAGGAACAGGAAAGTATAGATAAAGAAAACTTATTACAGTATATTTCCCCTCCGGATATTAAAAAATTCGGGTTGATACCTGAAATCGTAGGGCGTATGCCGGTTGTAACCCATCTCCACACGCTGCGAAAAGATAGTCTTAGAAAGATTCTCACTGAACCAAAAAATTCTTTGATTAAACAATATACCAGGCTTTTCGAAATGGATGGTATAAAATTAAAATTCGAAGAAAAAGTTCTGGACTTTATTGTTGATAAATCAAGTGAATTTAAACTTGGCGCCAGAGGATTGAGATCAATAGTTGAAGGGATTTTAACAGAAGCGATGTTTGAATTACCTTCTGATAAAACAACGAAAGAACTTTCAATTACCCTTTCCTATGCTGAGGAGAAATTCAAAAAAACAAACATTGCCAAACTTAAGGTAGCCTAAAAATGTAAAAGCAGGAAAAAATAAATTTCTGCTTTTTTTGTTTTATTATAGTTGTCTTAAGTAAGACCGAATGCTTAATTGGCATAATTCTTGAATTCTTCATCAGGATTAAAAATGAAGATACTAATTCTAATCATACTATTTTCCTCCTTTATTGTAACAGGTTTGTTATCTCAGGATCAAATCGGTATCATTGTTCAGGCCAAGGTTACAGACGATGATACAATAATAATTATGCGTCTTCCCGAATATTGCGTGAACGCAAGATTGCCCAGAAAATTTAGAATAAGCAGCAGGAAATACAGCAGGCTGGTTTACCATGTAAAAAAAGTATATCCATATGCAAAACTCGCGGGTATGAAGTTAAGGGAATATGAAGAGGTACTCATCAATGCTAAAGATGAAAAGGAAAGGAAAAGTTTGATGAAGCAAGCGGAAATGGAGCTTAAGAATGAATTTGAGGGCGATATTAAAAAACTTACTTTTAAGCAGGGAACTATTTTAATTAAGCTTGTTGACAGAGAAACCGGAAATTCCTCCTATGTTTTAATTCAGGAATTGCGTGGCAAATTTATAGCTTTCTTCTGGCAGACTTTCGCCAAAATATTTGGATATAACCTCAAGGAACAATATGACCCGGAAGGCAAGGATAAAGATATTGAGAATATTGTTATTATGATTGAGAACGGGCAGATTTAATAATCTTTTAAACAAAGGTTAAATTTCACCATACCAAACATTAAAATTTCTCTTTGAATAAGTTGCAAAACATAAGTAAGAGAGTAATATAATAAGTAGTGCTATTCTCATCATCAAAATTGGACCCAATAATTAAGCATCAAATATCAAACATCTAAATACTAAACATCTAATATCTTTTTAAAACTACTTCCCTCTCCCCTGGATTACTATCAAAACGGTATAAATGATAATTTTCAAATCCATAGCGAGCGACATATTCTCGATATAAAGTATGTCATATTTTAATCGTTTGATCATTTCATCAACATCGGAAGCATAACCATACTTAACCTGCCCCCAGGAAGTTATTCCGGGCTTTACTTTGTGTAACAAGCGGTAATGCGGCGCCCTTTTAACTAATTGATCGATAAAATATTGTCTTTCCGGACGTGGCCCCACAAGAGACATATCTCCTTTAAGAACAGAATAAAACTGTGGGATTTCATCTAATCTTACTTTCCTGATGAATTTCCCAAAGGGTGTTATCCGGCTATCGTTTTCTGATGATAATTTCGGTGTCCCCTGCTCTGCATTACTATACATTGATCTGAATTTATACATCATAAATGATCTCCCATGCAGGCCGATCCTTTCCTGTTTGTAGATTATTGATCCTTTGGAAGATATCATTACTCCGATCGCTGTAAAAATGTATACGGGAATTAAAACAACTATGCATATTAACGACACAACAATATCAATTACACGCTTCAAACTCATTTGCCAGGCCGGCATCAGATCAGGAGAAATTTTTACCAGAGGTGCATGCCAGATACCTTCTGTTTTTACCGCACCTGTTAAAAAATCCTGCAGATTAGGTATAATCTTAATTACAACTTCAGTATCCTCAAGTTCAGTAATAATATTTTCAACCATATTTTGTTCCGAACGTTCTATTGCTATTATTACTTCTTCAACTTTATATTTGTCAATAACCTTCCTTAAATCCTTTATATGTCCCAAATGAGACAGGTATTCAGCCAGCAAGTACTTTTTATATTCTATTGCGTTAACAAAACCGATGAACTTATTTCCACTTGACAATTCTTCGTTCTGAATTTCCTGAAATATCTGAACAGCATTGTCGTTACTACCAATTATTACGGTGTTAAAACCAATAATCCTTTTGTGGATTTTTTTGATGGTGTGAGTCGTTATTATTAACCTGAAAGAATATGTGAAAATAAAATGGAAAAGAAACAACACCAAAAACGATTGATAATATGACCTATATGATATTATCACATCATCAAGAATGATAGAAAAGAATATAAATATAACACCGAAAAATGTTATTGATAAGGTCTGACTCAATTCCTTTAATCTTGATTTCCTGTATATTTTACGGTAAGTTCCAATGATGATGTAAAGCGTAAGCCAGAAAAAAGGGATAATGGCAATTCCGAGATAAAGCTTATTGTCAGAAAATATTTCTTCAAGATTATGAAAGACTTCATGATTTACAGAATATTTTCTGTAACTGAAGAACAGTGTCCAGGCTATGGCTGCAGACAATAAATCTGCCAGTACATATTTCGCAACTTGTAAATTTTTATTCATTAACGAGCTTTACTATAAATTAACTTTAGGTTATCAATCAGTAATATGGGCGATTCAACCGAAGCCTCCTTGTCCGACCTTATAAAAACATAAAAATAATCAGCTTGATAATTATCCGATACAGTTGGAGTTAAATTAACATACATCTTCTTCCATACTCCATCAGTTGAATTTATCACAACAATCGGATGGGTAATGATACTTACACCTAATTCCCTGATAAAAAGACCTACAATCATTTGATTATTGGTATTATACTCAATCTCAAGAAAAACAGGCTTCCCTGTAGGCAGGTCAAAACCTGACGCTGCAGTTGATGGATCATCAGGCGCTGATACTTCCAAAACTTTGCAGTCTTGATTTAAATAACTTGCGCCAGCATAACCAAACTGCAGATCTTCTCTGGGATAAAGCTGAAGCGAATCACAACTGTTTGATGTCGGAATTAGTGAAATATTGCCGGCGCCATGCTCAAAGTTTTCATGCCACTCCAACCATGTATTATTGTAATACATAACTTCCGGTTCAACTTTTATTATACTATCTTTTATAAAATAAAAATCTTCAATAATGAAGGGTTCAATAAACGTGTAAGGTCCCCTGGTTCCTGACATTCCGTTATATTTAACTCCGGGAACCAACGTTAGTTTATGCTTTCCTTCCTTTAATACAGGTATTTGATCGGTTGGCAGTTCAAAAGCCCCAATTGTCTGATCGTCGACATATACCCAAACATCTGAAAAGTTATGTGTGAGTGCGCCTTCTTCAATATTCGGATTATCTTCCAAAATAAAGTCATCAACCTGAATGTATGAAGGAATGGTTTGTTCACCCTCAAATTTTTCGCAAGATATGCTGGAAAGAATTAAGAGTGTTAATATTAATAAGTACAGATTTTTCTTGAAATCCACAGAAGAATTATTTTTAAGGCAGCAAAATTATAAAAACGAATGCAATAAATGAATATTGCTGGACGAAATTAACTGTAAAAATAAAAAAACAATCCAACCTCATTAATTCCTAAATCCGGGCTAAAGCCCTATGAGTGGGATTTTTCCGTAACCCAGCCATTAATGGCTGGGTTACGGAAATCCAGCGTCTTTAAAGGTTTTAGCCCTTTTTATTGAGTTTGATGAATTAAGCAGGCTAAGAAGGTGGATTTCTAAATGATATTAAAACTATTATCCAGCAGAATAATTCATTTTATCCATGATCCTGAAAGCTATGTCTAACGCAGCATAACCATCTTCAATTGATACGAGAGGAGGTTTATTATCTTCAATGGCTTTGGCAAAAAACTCCAGCTCGGTTTTAATAGCATTGATGGGCTGAATTTCAGGATTCTCAATAATAATTTGTTTTGTTCCCCTCCCATGGCCCAAATCAATTAGCATGGCAAGAGGATCGGCATTTTCAGGATCATCTATTTTTTCCAACCTTAAAATTTCAACTTTTTTATCAAGAAAATCGACAGCGATGTATGCATTATTTTGAAAAAATCTTGATTTCCTCATGTT